>JAAYQH010000249.1 GCA_012519365.1 Planctomycetota bacterium
CTTTTATGGCGGCAAACAGGCAGCCTCCATTTCTCCCGTCGAGCCTGTGGTGAAGGAAGATGGACAAACCTCCCAGACTCTGACCATTAAGCTGACCGGCCCGGCGCCGACGTCGGATGTGTATGTGGATGTGATTCCGTATGCGTTGCCCTATAATCTGGATCCCGAGGCCAACGACCCCAACGATATTTGCTTGGTCGGTCCGGAAGGCCCGCAGGAACCGGGAAGGCCGCTGAGGATTCATTTCCCTGTGGGCACCACTGAGCAAACATGTCTTGTTCAGGCGGTCGATGATGAGCTCATCGAAGGAATCGAACAGATTGGCCTTAAGTTGCTGACTTATAGCGAAGATCCCGCTTATGATCAGCAGTTAGGGCAATGGATCCTGGTTACCGTTATCGATAATGAGCAGGGGTATTTGGACATTGATACCGGCCCGGGGCTGGTGGTGGATGAACATCAGACAATGACGGCGACATTTACGGTGAGCCTGCCCTCTCCGCCGACAGCCGATGTTACGATTGGCCTGACAACGCCTGATGGACAAACCACGGTTGCTCCGACGTCGCTGGTCTTTACGCCGGAAAACTATCTTGAACCTCAATCTGTTACGGTCAACGCTGTCAATGACGATCTGGTGGAAGACGATCCCCACACCGGTCGAATCGCCTTCACGGTCAGCAGCGCCGATCCCTTTTACAACGGCATTACAGTGCCGCGGCTGACGGTCGTGATTTATGAAAACAACTGCGGGGCGTGGGGCTATTCGCGTTTTGACGCCAATCAGGACTGCGTGGTCGATCTGCTGGATATAGCAACGATGGCTTCGCAGTGGCTGCAATGCACCTATCCGCATGCGTTGGATTGTGTTGATGTACGCTGATAGGGACGACCTGTCTCAAGTGGGTAAGGAACTTTTGAAATATCAATTGGGAGATGAGATTATGAAAAAGTTTGGCATATTCAGTCAATTACTTGTGCTGATGTTTCTGGTCGGCGTGGCCTCAGCGGTACCGCAGCCCCTGATCGATTTGAACGCCGAAAATCTGCCGGAAGGTCAGTTGTTAAACGGCTGGGTCAATGAAGGCCCTGTAGAATGTGTTTTTTTACCTGCGGACCGCCCGGAGGTTGAAGGTGTCGACCCCAATGCGGTAGTAGAGCAAGTGGCCGGCCGCAAGGCTGTTACGTTTACCGATGGGGCCTGGCTGCAATCCGACATCACCACTCCGGATGCGCTGACCGGCTCCAATCCATGGTCGGTTTTGGTCTGGGCCTATGCCCCCTCCACGACCGGTGAAGATTGCCTGTTTCAGTGGGCCGACCGCGGCGGCAGTGTGAACGCTGCAACTGCACACTTCAATTTCGGCACACGTGTTTTTACCAATTTCTTTAACGACTTATTTTATACCTCGCCGCCTCCGCTTAATCAGTGGGTGCATCTGGCGATGACCTATGACGGTACTAATGTTCGGGTTTATGTGAATGGAATAGCCGACACGGTGGCTGCACTGGCTTTGAACATTGCTCAAGGGCATTATATGCGGATTGCCCGAGCGATGCCGGACATGTGGGGAACGCATCCATTCCCCGGCTCCATCGCGTCGATTCAGGTGTACGATACAGCCCTGAGCCAGCAGGAAATTCAGGAACTGGGCGGCGTTTTTGAGGCCGGTTCTATTGGTCCTGCCGGCTTGCGGGTGGTCGAAGGGCAGACGGTAAATATAGAGCTGCAAATTTACACCAACCCCCTGACCGGCCAGGGTCCGCAAGAAGACCTCGAAGTTACGCTGAGTGTGATCGGCACGTGGAGCGATGTGGTGTTGGGCGATGCTGAAGTGGGTCAGCCGTACACCGTGGTTGTACCGGCAGCCGACTACGCGCTGCCGGTCAGTATTCCCGTTACAGCCTACGATGACGATGTCTTCCAGCCGGCCCATACGGTAATGATTCAGGCGGTTGTAACCGCAGGGGATCCGGATTACGTTGGCAAAATACTGACGCCGGCCAGTGGTCTTGGAATTCGTGTTATTGACGATGTTCCTCTTGAATGTCCGCCGCCCCAGCTCATCGGCGGCGCCTATGTCGATAATTTTGATTGTGCAGCCGACTATCTGTCTTTCGGCACTGAAGGTTCGCTTTGGAGCGGTCTGCTGGATAACGGCGAGAATACTATTGAGGCAACCGCCAATATGTCAGCGGCCAATGCGCTGCGTTTGTCCTCGTCCAACAGTTATTGGAGCGGCAATGACACCACCGGACCGTTCCTTTATGTGGAGGTCACCGGGGATTTTGAAATTGAAACCTATATTGCCGATTGTCCTGAGGTGTACTTCAATGATGGCGGCCTTATGATCCGTCTGGCCGATACCGCTGCGGGCGGAGACGGAGAAGATAATATTCAACTCTGTTATTTCCCATTGTATGACGTCGGTAATATTCTGCGTTGGAATAACAACGGTGCTCGGACCGAAACAGATCAGACCTTTGACGGCTGGGATGCGGCTCCCTATCTCAAGCTTGTCCGTCGCGGGGCGAATTTTTATGCCTATAACAGTTTTGACGGCGTTAATTGGCTCGCTTCCTTCCCTTCAGCCAGTCCGGAAAATCCGCTGGTGCGCGAGGATATGAACGTGCCGACTCTGCAAGTGGGTTTGTATCATGCGACATTTTCCACTGCCGAGGGCTACATCGACTATGGGTATTTCGCGTTAAAAAAGGCCAGAGGGGTTGTAACAGGCGAATTGTTCCTTAATGAGGGCGACAGTGGAACTGTTCAATTGCAGTTGTTCGCCGAAGAAAACATCCCTGCACCGACCACGGATATGCAGTTAACATTGCGGGCGATTCCCGCGGCCGGAGCCGATCCGAACTCCGATCCCAATGCGATTCTGATCGGCGATACGCCGGGGGCCCTGCCGTACACGCTTGTCGTGCCGGCTGCCGAATATGACCAGCCGCTGGATATTCCGATTACTGCCGCTATGGATAGTCTCGACGTAACGGATCATCTGCTGACAATTGAGGCACAAATTGCCAGTTCCGATCCAAACTGGAACGAACTGCTGATTATTCCCGAGTCCAGGGTTACCGTCTTTGAGACCCCGGGCCTGTTTTTGGACACCATAGATGAGGTTTTTGTGCTCGAGGGCGGCTACGAGGGCATCTTTACGGTGCGCTTGAAAGTGCCGCCGCAGGCGCCGGTAACGGTCTCGATTACCGAACAGGACCCGGCCGGTCAGGTTACCGTCTGGCCGCAAGAGCTGGCTTTTGATCAGACCAACTGGAAGATTCCGCAAGGCGTTACCGTTACGGCGATAGATGATGATTTGCTCGAAACCGACCCGCACGCAACAACCTTGCTGCTGACGGCCTCCGACGGCGGAATCGACTACGACGATTTGGAGCCGCTGACGGTCTCGGTGACCATTTATGAGAATAATTGCGGTGCATGGGGATATTTCTGGGCGGACATCAATCAGGACTGCCGAGTGGATATTGTGGACTTGAGCCTGGTTGTCGAAGAGTGGCTGACGTGTTCGCGACCTCATGATCCGGATTGCATCGACTATAGATAAGTCGAAAAAACGTGAGGTTAAAAGGGTTTCTTCGGGCCGGGGGCGATTCGGCTCCCGGCCCTTTTTCACAAAACGGAGGTCTTATGATGTGTGTTCGCCTTGTGTTTCTTGGGAGCGCGGTCTTTGGTTTACTTTGCAACGGGCTACAAGCTGAAACTGTTGACGATTATTTTGATGTTCCTCGGGATTATTTGACCGAGGGTGTTGACGGGACGATCTGGGATGGCTTTCTCGGATTGGCGTCTGGTCAAACGGTCAACCAGTTAAACGCGTCCTCTGTCCGCGCGGGCGAATTATATATAGCCTCTGCCGGCGGGTTTTATGCCGAGCCGTGGAGTCCGCTGGGGCCTTTTTTGTATAAAGTCGTCAACGGCGATTTTATCGCCACGGTTCAAGTGACGGCCTATCAAGACGTGATGCACAACAATTGCGGCATTATGGCACGGGCTTCACGAGATCCCGACCTGGCCGGGACCGGGGAGGATTGGGTCAGTATCGATTATTTCCCCATCTGGAACTGCGGCAATTTCGCCCGGATGGCCAATGATAATGTGCGTACGGAATTATGTCACAACGAGCGGGCGTGGGATGCAGATACGTGGCTGCAATTGGAAAAAAGCGGCGCGGTTTTTCATTTTCGCCATAGCCCCGACGGCGTCAACTGGACGGAACTGGCCTGCTCGCCCGTTACTCGGGCGGATTTGTCCGGCATTCCTTTGCAGGTGGGTCTTTTCCAAGCCACCTATTCGGCCAATTCCGGTTATGCGGTATTTGACCGTTTCTCGCTGACCATAACCACACCTCCGCCGCAGCCGCCGCCATCCTGGACGCAGCCGCCGCTGACAGTAGACCCTGCGGATCGACTGGTGAATAATGTCTCCACACCCAAAGGGCAAGACGCCTGTGTTCTTGGCCGTTGGGATACTGCCGGCCAGATGGACGGTTGGACAAGTGCGGGGCTGGCTGATATAACCGTTGCCAATGGCGTATTGACTGCGATGGGGACCGAGGAGGCGGCCTATCTTGAACTTTCTTCGATGGTTCAAGGCCCCGATCTGGATTTTGGCTATTTTGATTATGTGCAGTTTCGGCTCAAACTGCCGGCCGGTGTTCAAGACGACATAGTCATTTTTTACGGCACATCCGCTGCGCCGGGTATTTATTCCGGCTCGACACGAAACCTGCTTATTCCCGCCGCCTCGATTCCGCAGGACGGCCAATGGCACACCTATCGGCTGGATGTGGGGTTGGCTGTCCGCTGGCGAGATTGCCTGACAGATCTGCGCATTTACCCGCTGGGCAAAACCGCCGCAGGCCGAACGTTCTCAATCGATTATATCGAAACAGGAGACTTGCCCGGCGATGTGCTGCTGGTCAATACGGATTTGAACATTTATTCCGGCGAGTCCTTTTCTGATCTTGAGTCCATGGAATCCAAACACGCTGTGTTTTGGTGGTCGCCCCAAAGTTACCAACGGTATGCGGGCTTTGATCCGCAGGTGATGGGACGGCGGGCCTTGCGGATGATTGAAGAAAGCCTGCAGGTCTATTGCAAAAAATTGAATTACCTCGAACCGTTTGAAAGTTTTGAAACCTGGCGCCGCGATGGAAATCGCTATAAAATCAATCATGTGACATGGTACGATGGTTTTTGGTGCGGTGGCTGGAACGGTTTTATGCATATCGGCATCAATGGTTGGGGGCTGCTGGATGAGGGGTGGGGCAATCCGATGCCTCATGAGTTTGGCCACTACGTTCAGGGCCATCAGCCCGGTTTTCTGACCGGTGGGCATTGGGAATCGCACGCCAACTTTCTGCGCAACGCCCGTAATATTCATTATGCCGAGATTCTGGGCGATCTTAGCGGTATGATGGGCGACCGAATTTTTGATGTAACCAATTTCCGGCAGGATCACGGTTCCCTGATTTACAACGATTTTCGAATCCATCATGTTCTTCAGGATTTTGGCGCGGAGGCCGGCGTGCCGAACGCGGTGGCGGATGTCTGGATTGCCGGTTCCAAAGAGCAAACGATATATACCAAACTGGCCTCACTCTTACCGACGGGCACACAAGTCGGCGATGCGGCTGCTGCCGGCCTGCGGCATTGGCCCTTTCTGGATTTTAGTGTCGGCGACGTGTTTAAGTCCATCTTCTGGGACGGCGCCGCCAATGAGGCCTTGTTCAAATACAAAATCGGCTCGCATCTGATCCCGTGCCACGACAAGCCCGGCTGGTATCGCGTGCCATTCGATCGCGCGCCGGAACGATTTGCGTATATGCTGCACGTGTTGACTCCAACCGACGAGGCGGTAACGGTCGAATTGCAGGGGTTTGATCTGGCCGGTGCGACGGAAGATTGGCGGTGGTCGCTGGTCGCCGCCGAGGACAATTGGCACAATCCCCGCTACAGCGAGGTGTTTACTCCCGGCGTGCAGACCTTTCATCTGCTGCCCGAAGAAAGTCTTCTATTTTTGA
>JAAYQH010000250.1 GCA_012519365.1 Planctomycetota bacterium
ATCAAACTCCGTCCAGCCCAGATTCTGCTCAAACATAGCGTGGAACAGGCCGACTTGCAGCGTTTCGGGCATGTCCGGTCGGCTCCATCCGGCCATCATTGGCAGCCAGGTAATACCGTCCTGACTGACCGAGGGATAAAACATATCGCCGACTCGCTCCAATTTCATAAAGGAATACTGGTTGACATTCAGACCGGTAGCTCCGGCTTCACCGGTTCGAGCGCCATTGACAACATTCCATGTAATATGGCCGGTCCATACCGAGAAAAACGCGCTTTGCACCATATTTTCACCGGCAGATATATCGGGATTTCGCGCGATCAAACCGGCCGCCTGATGGTACACCTGTAAATTATTGATGCCGGCAAAACGCGTAATCAGCACAAAGTCGCCAGTGACCTCGGTCAACAGCATGGGGCACAAATCATCCGTACCGTCACCGTTGAGATCCCACAGACCGTCCCATCCGCCAGCGGTGGTGCCTTGCGACTGCATCCGCAACTTTCCGCTGCTGCTTAAGATTTGAAGGCTTCCGGCAACGCCGCCCGAATACACCACCGCCTGCCAATCGGTACCGGAGACGCCGTCGGCCACAAAATCATGGGGCGTATCAAAATTGTCGATCAACGCAACAGCCGGCATCGTCCAGAGCAGACAGAGCAACAACATACATAACTTTCTCATCATCATTACTCCTAAAAAAATGTCCTACGAGTCTTGTCTTGTCCATAAAGGACACTTACCCTACCTAATTGCAGATGCTAACCTTCTTTCCCGATTTTCTGCATAGACACTCTCCTTTCCCTAAAAAAAGGGGGATTATCGGACCTGCTGTTTTTGTTTTCTGCCTCACATCCATCACATCATCTCTTCATCGCCGAATCCTGCCCTCCAGTATTCAAAAGGGGACTGTTTACTATCTACCCGGCAAACCATCCCGTCGCCTGTTACGGGGCAACGTCGGCATAAATCCGGGTTTCATCGGTCGTTGGATCATAGTCAAGCCGCAAAGGTCGACTTTCATCCTCAGCAATCACTCGTTTCTTCATTATCTCGTCCTGAAGCGCTTGACGCACATCGCCTTTGAGAACCAGCACGCCGTCTTGTATCGTTACCCGTCCTTGGCGAATCAGCAAGGATCCGGCCCGCAGGATACCGGCCTTAAGATTCACATAACCGGTGCCCAGCAGGGGTTCGGGAGATTGTATCTCATCGCTGACGGCACCAAGAATCAATTGATTGGGAATGCTCAATCGGCCGCCTTCCATATTCAACACACCTTGAGCCGGATAGCCCCAGCCCAGAATCATATTCTCCTGCGGGTCTTTGAAGAGGATGGTTCCGCCTCGGAGGTTCATAACGCCGTGGCCGGCTTTTTTCTCCCATGATTTGCCGATAATGATGCCGTCACGTTTTTCGGTGATAATAACTGTACCGCCGGTGAGGGTGAACACGCCGTCTCCGCCGTCCCGCCTGCCGACCCAGATTTCCTCGGTCTCCAACCGGCCCCCTGTCATTTCCAGACAGCCGTATCCCCACAGACCAATGTTGATATACTCGGCACGGGCACAGTCGGGTCCGGTATGACTGTCATCAATCACACAAATGCTTCGCACGGGGCAATTTTGCAAAAACGCCGGTGAATAAGGATCGGGTAATTGGCCGTTTTCCCAATTGGCCGGATTCTTCCAAAGTGCTTTGTCTTGCGTGCCGGCCCAGACACGCTCAAGGCTGCGACGAACAGGGGACGGCTGCGGCCTGTCATCCTCCACATATATCACACCGGAAGTATCCACTTTCCCCACTTGCCCGGCCGCGACCATACAAGAGACCACCTGCGAAAGCATAGCGGACTTGCTGGACAAATTGACCCTGCCCTTGAAGACCTCCACACGCGTGCCGCCATGCGGATCAACCGCTAAAGTAAACTCCGTGCCATACACAACCACCGAGGCG
>JAAYQH010000251.1 GCA_012519365.1 Planctomycetota bacterium
GCGATTTTTGACACTTTATCGCATTTTTATTGTCCTTTTTGCGCCGTTTAAGCCGATTTGAGGGGCACCAGCACCATCGTCATCCGCCGCCCCAGCAACACCGGCGGTCGTTCAGGTTTGGCCTTATCCTGCAGGGCCTGGATAATATAGTTCATCGTTTCCTGAGCCTGTTGCTGGTGCATCATCTCACGCCCGCGAAACAGCATCGTAAACTGGACTTTATGGCCCTTTTCAAGGAATTTTTCAGCCTGATTCAATTTAATGTCCCTGTCATGGTCATCGGTTTTGGGACGCAGGCGAATCTCCTTTAGCACCACGGTGTGCTGTTTTTTCAAATTTTGTTTGATCTTGCGTTTTTGTTGGTAGAGATACTTCCCGTAATCCATAATCCGGCACACCGGCGGCGAGGAAGTGGGGGACACCTCTACCAAATCCAGCCCCGCTTCTCGGGCACGCTCCAGTGCCTCGGTAACGGGCACAACGCCAACCTGCTGATTGTTTTCGTCGACCAGCCGAACAGGGCTGATGCGAATACGTTCGTTGATTCTCAAATTGTCCTTGCTGATAGTTTTGTACCTTTCCAAAAACGAAGTATCATTAGCCGGCCGTTACGCTTCGACCGCATTCTGTTCCCACGTCAAATCCTCTGTTTTATCGGCAATTTTGGCTGCGGCGATTGATAAAAATCGCTCTGTCGGCACCTCGGCGGTCTGGTGGGACTGCCGAAAACGGACATTCACCCTATTGTTTTGGGCTTCTTTGGGACCGACCACCAGCATATACGGCACACGGTCCGCATGGGCACGGGCGATTTTAGCACCAATCTTGTCGTCGCTCTTGTCGGCAGCAGCGCGCAGGCCGACCTCTTTGCACCGGGCCAGCAGCTCGTCAGCATAGGTATTGGTCTTTTCACTGATGGTCAAAATCCGCACCTGCTCCGGCGCCAGCCAAAGCGGAAAATTGCCCGCATAATGCTCGATCAGTATCCCCATAAACCGCTCCAATGACCCGAGAATCGCCCGATGAATCATAACCGGAGTTTTTTCGGTGTTGTCCGCCGCGGTATATCTCAATTCAAATCGTTCAGGCATCGAAAAATCCAGCTGAATCGTGCCCAACTGCCACGACCGGCCCAGACAATCCTTAATATGAAAATCAATCTTGGGACCATAAAACGCCCCGTCGCCCTCGTTGATTTGGTAATCGAGGCCTTTGTGTTCCAACGCGCCCTTCAGCGCGGCAGTGGCGATTTCCCAGACCTCATCGGAGCCGATGTGTTTTTCCGGCTTGGTCGATAACTCAATGCGATAGTCGGTAAAGCCGAAGGCCGCGTAGAGTTCCTCAATCAAATTGATCACACCGATGATTTCCGGCTCAATTTGCTCAGGCATACAAAAAATGTGGGCGTCGTCTTGGGTAAATTGCCGCACACGCACCAGACCATGCATCTGGCCGCTGGCCTCGTAGCGATGGACCAACCCCAGCTCGGCCATCCGAATGGGAAACTCGCGGTAGGAGTGCTTGGTGGAATTATAAACCAGCAGTCCCCCGGGGCAGTTCATCGGCTTAACAGCATAGGTCGTCTCATCCACCGTGGTAAAGTACATGTTCTCTTTGTAATTGTCCCAATGACCACTGCGATGCCACAGCGATTCGTTCAGAATAATGGGGGTTTTGATCTCGACATAGCCGTACCGCTGATGCACCTGACGCCAAAAGTCGATGATTTCATTCCAAATGATCATCCCCTTGGGATGCAAAAACGCAAACCCCGGCCCTTCTTCGTGAAAACTGAACAGGTCCATCTGCTTGCCGATGAGGCGATGGTCGCGTTTTTTAGCTTCTTCGAGCCGATGCAGATACGCGTCCAGTTCTTCTTTGTTTCTCCAGCAGGTGCCGTAAACCCGCTGAAGCATTTTTTGCGAGGCGTCACCGTGCCAGTACGCCCCGGCCACGCTCATAATTTTGAAAGCCTTCGGGTCGATGCTGCCGGTCCGCGGCACGTGCGGCCCGCGACAGAGGTCCTCAAAACCGCTCTGGCCGTGTCGGTAAAAACTGATGGTATCACCGGCGGCGCGTTGGATGTTGTCCAGTTTGTACCGGTCGTGAGCCATTTTGGCCATCGCGTCGGCACGGCTCATCTCGATGCGAATAAACGGCTGATCGGCAACGATAATATCGCGCATCTTGGCCTCAATCCGCTCAAAATCCTCCGGACGAATCGGCTCGTCCAAGTCGATGTCATAATAAAAGCCGTCCTCGACCGTTGGCCCATAGACCAGTTTGGCATTCGGCCAGAGGGTACAGATCGCCTCCGCCATGATATGCGCACAGCTGTGACGCAGGATCTCCAGACCCCGCGGGTCCTGGGCCGTGATAACACGCAACGTGGAGCGATTATACACCGGCGCCGACAAATCCACCAGCTGCCCGTCCAGTTCCGCCGCGACGGCGGCCTTGGCCAGAGACGGCCCAATCTGCCGCACAAAGTCAAGGACGCTTGCGCCGTCGTTACCCTCAAGAACGCTTCCGTCCGGAAGCACACATTTTGCCATAAGCCTTTGCCTGCGTTAGAATATCCACATCATTATCATTTACAAAAAACGCAATATATACGTAGCCGGCCCCAAAAGTCAAGACGCAAATAGGCCATCACAACCCAGAACCGGAAAATCAGACAATTTAAGATGGGAAATTTGTTTTTGGGCCGGCTGTTCGTTTCTGCAAATAAAACGCGTCCGACAAGAGGTATTGCCAGCCGCGCACAAAAAATGCCCAGGACTGGAGTCGAACCAGCACGGGGTATTAACCCCATCAGGCCCTCAACCTGACGCGTCTGCCTATTCCGCCACCTGGGCAATGAACACTTTACTATACCGAGAGGTTCAAAAATGGCAAGAGGTATTTTGTAAAATCGTGAATGTGTTTGACGTCGCCGTCGGAGTGTGTTAGACTTTTTGTTCCACTTTAGGACAATTAGACTCTTTTTTAAGTCAGGACTATGAAACACACAAGACTCCATGGTCGCCATACCACGCTGGGGGCGCGAATGGCGGATTTTGCGGGCTGGGACATGCCGATTCAGTATCCCAAGGGGATTGTCTTTGAGCATCTGGCAACACGAAAAACCGCGGGACTGTTTGACGTGTCGCATATGGGACGGTTTCGGGTCAAAGGGGAAAGGGCAATTGACTTTCTTCAGCGATTTTTGACCAACAATGTTTTGAATCTGTCACCCGGAAACAGCCACTACACGATCCTGGCCAATCCGCAGGGCGGTGCGATCGATGACGCCTATCTCTATCAACTGGATGTGTCGGACTATGTGCTGGTGGTCAACGCCTCAAACGCCCAAAAGGACGTTGAGTATCTCCATTCACAAGTCTCGGCATTTACGGGGGTAACGCTGGAGGATATCAGCGAGTCGATGGCGATGATCGCCCTGCAGGGGCCGCAATCCGAGGCGCTATTGGAAAACCTGCTTGAGGCAGGTGCACTTCCGCCGAAACGACGCAACGCGCTGAATCGGGCGACACTATGCGGCGCACACGCCATTGTCGCCCGCACCGGCTATACGGGGGAGCCGATTTGCTTTGAGGTGTTTATCGCCGCCGAGGCGGTTGAGGCCCTGTGGGATGCGCTGCTGGACGGCGGGGCTGAGCCGGTCGGACTGGGAGCGCGGGACACGCTGCGGCTGGAAGCAGGATTGCCGCTGTACGGCCATGAGTTCGGCATCGGGCCGGAGGACGCAGAAATTGCCGCTTTGGCCTGTCCGGTGGCCCAATACGCGGTCAGTTTTGATGAAAACAAGGGAAACTATGTCGGAAAAGAAGCCTTGCTGCGGCAGGCTGAGGCACGAAAACGCTATGCCGCGGGCGATTTTTCACAAATGCGCGATTTGCCGTGGGTAATTCGCCCGTTTCGACTCATCGACAACGGCATTGCACGGGCCAAAACGGTGGTGTATGATACCGACAAGCCGGTCGGTTATGTAA
>JAAYQH010000252.1 GCA_012519365.1 Planctomycetota bacterium
CCCACCTCATCAAAGGCATTGCCGACGGCCTGGGCGTAAACCAAGAGGACGTGGTCACCAGCCCCACCTTTGTGCTTGTCAATGAATATTTTACTTCCGACGGGCGTCAGGTCTATCACATCGATGCCTATCGGCTCGAGTCGGTCGGACAGTTCGAGTCGCTCGGCATTGAAGAGTACCTCCGCCCGGATTCGATTGTTCTCGTGGAGTGGGCTGATCGGGTCTGGCAGGCGATGGCGCCGCTTGAGCCTCTTTTGATTTGCCTTGAGCATGGCGGCGGGGACAGACGAAGGATTCGAGTGGAAAATGCACCGGCAGCGTGGGTCAATACCCTGAACGAAGACCTGAACAAAGAAGAGTAAACATCGCACATTTACGCTGCGGGCAGGCGCAAAAAACGCGGTCTACACTGCCGGCGGTAATTACTGAAGGCTGCCGGTTAATTGCCGTATTGAGCGAATGCCTTTGCGCTCGCAGTAGTTTCGCAGATTATCGATCACCCGCGTTGCGGTATCGGGCTGGACAAAGGTCGCTGTACCGATAGTTACAGCCGTCGCGCCGGCGATCATAAATTCAACGACATCGGAGGCAGTGCGTATTCCGCCGCCGCCGAGAATGGGAATGCCGGCCGGTTTCGCAACGTCCTGATAGACTTTGCTGACCAAATAGATCGCAATGGGCTTGATGGCCGGCCCGCTCAGGCCGCCGGTGCGGTTGGCCAGCACGGGGCGCCGGTTTTCGATGTCGATAACCATGGCGGTAAAGGTGTTGACCAGGCTCAAGGCGTCGGCGCCGGCCTCTACAGCCGCTCGGGCGAGGACGCAAATGTCGGTCACTTGCGGGGTGAGTTTCACGATAAGGGGTTTTGCACCGCACGCGGCCTTGACCTGCCCAGTGATTTGCCGAATTTGGGACGGGTCGGTCCCGAAACTGATACTGCCTTGTTTGACATTGGGACAACTGATGTTTAATTCAAAGCCGGCGATGGCCCTTTCCTGTGACAGCCGCCGGACGACCTGAACATAATCGTCAATCATCTGCCCGGCGACATTGACAAAAACCACCGTGCCCAACTGCTCAAGAATCGGAATTTTTTCGTGGACAAACCGTTCCAGGCCAATGTTGGCCAGCCCGATGGCATTGAGCATGCCGGCATCGGTTTCGACAATGCGCGGCGTCGGGTTGCCTTTGCGAGGAGCGGGGGTAATGCTTTTGATAATCACGCCGCCAAGTTTCGAAACGTCCATAAACTCTGCCAATTCATCACCATAGCCGCAGGTTCCCGAGGCCGTCAGCACCGGGTTTGACAGTTTCAGTCCCGCAAAATCAACGCTCAAGTCTATTGTTTGTTCCATTGTGTTGTTCCTGCCTGGGTTCACGCCTTCACGAGCGATTTATCTCTGAAACACCACCTTTCGGCTATCGAAAACAGGCCCGTCTTTGCAGCAGAGTTTATATTCAGTTTGGGTGGCTCCTGTTTTGATTTCCACCGCACAGCTTTGGCAAAGACCGATGCCGCAGGCCATCCGCCGCTCCATACTGACCTGGCACGACAGGTCAAACGCTTCGGCCAATTTGGCCGCTTCAGCCAGCATCGGCTCCGGTCCGCAGGCGTAAAGGATCGTATCCTTGGGATGGGGGCGATTGTCGCTGAGCCACTGCCCGGCGCACTCAGTGACGAACCCCTTGAAACCGGCAGAGCCGTCGTCCGTGGCAACACGGGAAGGAATGCCCAGCACGTCAAATTCTTCCAGAACAAGACCGGTTATATTGCCGATTTTGAGCGTAAACGGCAAATCTTCGCAACTTCTGGCACCTGCAAAGCAGACAGTCTGGACCTCGCTAAAGTGTCGTTTCAGATATCCGCCCAGATGCAGCAGAGGCGGAGCACCCATTCCCCCGGCAATAAGAATCGCACGTTTAAGCGTTTTGGGAATGGTAAAGCCATTGCCCAACGGCCCGAGCACGTTTACCACAGTACCGCTGGTCAGGGACATCATTCGCAATGTCGCCGGTCCGAGCACACAATAGAGAATTTCCAATTTGACGCAGGGACCCTCGTGGCTTGGCAAGACAATAACATCGGAAAAACTAAACGGACGACGCAGCAGAATATGTCGATGGGCGGAGTCGCGAAGGGCGGGAGGAATTTTTTCTTCCGGCGGCAGCGGCAGTTCGGACAAATCCAATTCGAGGAATTGCCCCGGCACTGCGGATTGGAAATAGCGGCTTCCAATCGCATCCAGCCGAAGATTGAGCCGATAATAATTTTCGCGAATCTGCTGATTGCTCAGCACTTCAGCGGTGAAAACTCCTTTGTGTCCTGCATTCACCCCATTTTTCATTGTGAAATATCCAAATACAGGTTAAGTCGATAAAAAACGGTAAAAATAAAGCTTCCGGAACATTCATCCACTGATATTCCGGAAGCCCGCCACGGCAAAGAAAGCCGTTAAATTCACGACCGATAATTCCACTTTTCACCTATGCTGAACTTTAAGTATAGCACCGGTCAGACAAACTGTCAACAGCCAGCTGGACAAGAAGAACAAGACTTTTTTGTCCGGTATCTATTAGATTTGTAACGTGTTGATTTCAAAGCAATTAAAAGATATGTCTCCGGAGCGATTATTTTTTGCTCAAACGCGCATCGGCTTCATTCAGAGCGATTTCATAACCCTGAAGGCATATATGCAAGTCGAAAAGCCCCTTTGAGACGATCGAGGAGTTTTGATGGGCATCGACTTAATCAAACCGAAAAATCAGTTTCCCCCTGTATGTCCCCTTTGCGGTTGTCTTTTGGCCGGATGGTCCAAATTCCGAGGGGTTCTTGAATTTGGGTCACAATCTGACAGTAAGTGTTACCATGAAAAAAACACCTTTTGGGCTGTCCTTGACCGTGCAAATGGCCGCACATTGTCGTTATCGCACCCGCCCGCCATCGGCCACAGGCAACAGGAGCTTGCTCCCTTTCAGATTAGCCGATTGTGCCTTGATGTGCAAGGAGTTGGTTGTTTGCGTTTTTCAAAATCTGTTCTCGGTGTCCGGAAATGACGGTTTTTTGAAATGTGTTTTGGCCTCTTAAATTTCTAATTAAAAAAAGAGTATATCGAGATTTGGATTTGACGAGTGTATTGACGAAAGGCATATCTTTATGTTAAACTTTAGCAGAGTGCATTTAGCCAGAGGGTTTTTATAAGGAGAGGCGGGCAATCTTCATGAATAAGGATGTGTTGATACTTGTTGCTGAAGACGATGACGGTCATTTTGCGTTGATAGAGCGAAATTTGATTCGCAGTGGGATTTTGAATCCACTTCTCCGTTTTCACGATGGTCAGGAGATTCTGGATTTTCTGGAAAAGGCCAAAACGTCGGACGCGGAACAGTCGACAGTGCCGATGATTTTACTGCTGGATATTCGAATGCCCAAAGTGGATGGGTTGGATGTTCTCAGACGCGTGAAATCCGACCAGACCCTTCGAAACCTTCCTATTGTAATTTTGAGCACCACACGCGATCCAAAGGCTGTTGAGCAATGTCGACGGCTTGGGTGCAGTAAGTATGTCGTCAAACCCATCGAATACGAAAAGTTCATTGAGGCGATTCAGGACATCTGCCGCTTTCTACATGTGTTGGAAGTGCCTGCGTTGGGGTGATTGTGTGATGCTCAACAGAAAATGAGCACCGGAAACGAGGAATTTGGAAGTGTATGTTTTGTGTCCAAATTACAGGAGTATCCGACTCCCGTATGGCACTCCCCCTGCGAACTGACTTGCCTATCCGCCCATCACATCCGCTCTTTCAGTTCTTCTTTCCAGTAACGAATCTGTACCGCTGCGGCGGTTGGGCCGGCGGCACCGGCGGTTTGATAAGCCCGGCAGACCCCAGCGGGATTAAGAACAGCATAAACATCCGCCTCAATCTTATCGCAGGCGGCTTGGAATTGCTCAAGCGACAGAACAGCAAGTTTGGATTTGCCTTCTTTTTCGCACTGGGCGACCAACGTGCCGACAATACCGTGGGCCTGGCGAAAGGGGACGCCGCGTTTGACCAGATACTCGGCCAAAGCCGTCGCGTCCAGAAACCCCTCATCCAGACCTGCGGCGATACGCCCGGTATTAAAGACGGTATGGCTGACGATAGCGGCGGCAATCTGAAGACAACTGTGCATGGTATCCGACGCTGCAAAGACGTGGCGTTTGTCCTCCTGCAGATCACGATTATAGGTTGAAGGCTGAGCTTTAAGAATAGTCAACATCGCCATCAATGCCCCATAGACGCCGCCGGTTTTGCCGCGAATCAGCTCAAGCATATCGGGATTGCGTTTCTGAGGCATCATACTCGAGCCGGTGCAGTAGGCATCATCGGTGCGGATAAACCCAAACTCTGTCGTGGTATAGAGGATCCAGTCCTCAGCCAGCCGAGACAAATGAGCGGCAATGAGCGAACAGCAAAAGAGGTACTCTGCACAAAAATCGCGATCCGACACGGCATCAATGCTGTTGTAAGTAATATCAGCAAACCCGAGCGCCTTGGCCGTTTTTTCACGATCCAGCGGCAGTGTTGAGCCGCCGACGGCACCGCTGCCGAGTGGACAGACATTGAGTCGTTTGCGACAATCCGCCAGCCGGCTCCAATCGCGAGCGAACATCTCGACAAAACTCAGCAGATATGAGGCAATACTGACCGGTTGAGCACGCTGCAGATGGGTATAGGCGGGCATCACGTCATCAATATACTTTTCAGCCGATCGTACCAGCGCCCGCTGCAAGTGCGTAATAAGGGTCTGGACGATCTCAATATCGTCGCGGAGCCACAGCCGAATATCGGTGGCGACCTGATCGTTTCGGCTGCGGCCGGTATGGAGCTTTTTGCCCGCATCACCGATTTTTTCTATCAGCGCCGCTTCCACGGCCATATGAATATCTTCCTGAGTCAGGTCAAACCGGAATCGGCCGGAGGCAATCTCCTCGCCAATTTCGATCAACCCCTTTTTGATCGCGGTCAACTCGGCATGAGTGATCAACTTTTGAGCAGCCAGCATCTCAGCATGCGCGATCGAGCCGACAATATCCACTTTATAAAGACGCTGATCAAACGACAACGACTCAACAAAATGCACCGCTGACTCATCCGTCGCGCCGCTGAGCCGCTTTTGCCAACTTTTCTCCGGCTTGGCCATCATAAATCCTTCATAAAATGGGGTTTCCGTAGTTTCTCGATGCGGTCTGAAAAGGAGGACAAACACCGCACTCGTTGGAATCACAGGAACGTACAGAGGCGATAAAAACAAAAGCGGAGAGGGGGGGATTCGAACCCCCGGTGCGCTGACGCGCACACTGGTTTTCGAAACCAGCTCGATAAGCCACTCCGACACCTCTCCGTCTGGGTGGGGCCGGGCACATGAAGCACCCAAAACCCCTCAAGAATCGACATCTTACCCCATACCGAGCGGAGTTGCAACCCCCTGCTATAAAAAAACCCGTTTGGACAAAGCCAAACGGGTGAACAAATACCTGCTTCAACAAGAGATATTGGAACTTCTATACACTTAAATGCTCAATGCTATACGGGGCACGCTGGGGACGTGAGAGCAGCGCGTTGGCCTGATCATCGTCGATAAACCGCTCTTTGTTCGGGTCCCACCGCAAAGGCCGCGGATGTTTCATCGCGATATGATAGATCAGGCATGCGGTGCATGACCGATGAGCCACCTCCACCGGTACCGCAGCCTGACGTCGGGTACGGATACATTGCAGCCAGTCCAGATGAATATCAGGACTTTCGTACAGATGAATGTCGTTGGGGCCGATTTTCATTTGAAGAATCTTCGGATCGCTCACCCGCAGCGCCTCAGCGTTGGGATCGCCGGACGTCGGATCCGATGCCGTCACGCCGGCGTTGCCGCGTGAGACAAAAATCCAGCCATCCTCGCCGATAAAGCGTACGCCGTTGGGGTGCTTGTCGCACAGGTGCATCGTGACACCGTTGGCGTATTTGCTGCGAACATCGAAGGGGCCGTGTACATCCCACAGCCCCGACGTGGGAAACTCGGCGGTTCCTTCGATCTCGATGGGGCCTGTGTATTCGGTCCCCATCCCCCAATGTGCGATATCAACATGGTGAGTACCCCAGCCGGTGATCATCCCTGCGCCATAAGCCTCAATGCGCAGCCAGCCAGGACGGCCGTAACCATTCTGCGGATGGACGCGATTTTCCGTATAGGGTGCAAGCGGCGTCGAACCCAACCACATTTCGTAGTTCAGATTTTCCGGCACGGGCATTTCAGGCCAGTCCTTGCCGGCAGGGTCCGTCGGCAGCCCGATTTCGATATGTTTAATCTGTCCGATCGCACCGTTGCGGACCAACTCGCAGACCCACCTGAATTGGGGCCAGGGGCTGTTTGCCCGCTGCTGACTGCCCAGTTGAAAAACACAGCCGGTCCGATGGATAATATCGCTCATCATTCGGCCTTCGCTTATCGTCAGCGAAGCGGGTTTTTGCAAAAAGACATCCTTGCCCAGCAGCGCCGCCTCAGCGGCCGGACGAGCATGCCAGTGATCGGGCGTCGAGATAACCACCGCGTCAATACTGGGGTCTCGCAGCATCTCGCGATAATCCTGATAGACCTTAACATCGACATAATTGCGATTGCCTTTGCGTCTTTCGTAATAGCTCTCGATCAGTTCTTTGCCGTCGCGGGCGCGTTTGATATCCAGATCCGCCACCGCCACAACCCGACACAAATCATGCCGCAAGACGCCGGGCATATCCATATCCCGGGCAATCCGCCCGCAGCCGATATGGGCAATGTTGATCTTGTCATTGGGCGATGACGGCGCTTTGGCCACAGCACTCGAAGAAATGAGCGTCGGCACGCCAAACATACCAGTCGCCGCCACCACAGACCCTTTCAAAAATTCTCTTCGTCTCATAGTCTATCCTTTTTTTAAGTCCACAAACTTTTTTACTTCTCAATACCGCATCGTTACGGAACCCTTTGCTGAATTTTACGGTCGGTAGCGATACGCCCAGCCGCGGGCCATAAAATCCAGATCATCGGTCTGATCGGCCGGCGGATATTCGATATTGTACATATCGACGCCATCCCGGCTCAGCTTTTCCACCCGTTCCCGCGTAAACGGGTCCTGCCATTTACGCGTCTGAGCGTGGCCGTCCACATAGCCGATGATACTGCTGTCGCCGTGGTTGATGGCGATCGGATCCCACCAGCCCCACCGAACCCCGTCGGTATATTCCGGCGCGCCAAACGAAAACCAACCCGACTGGTTCCAGTTACGCTCCTGTGCCACCTCAATAAACACATACCGGCTGGACGGAGAAGTAATCTCGCCAAATCGGGTAACCTGATATTTGTAATCCGCCGAGGAGCGATTGGGCTGCCAATACAGACACCGGGCCATCGAGTACGACACAAACGGCGTGACCTGATCATAAATGCTCTTACGCAGCGTATCGCCCGGACAATGATACGTCTCCGGCGCGTTCAGATACTCATGCAGCCGCCCCCGACGAATCCCGCGAATCGCATCTTCTTTGGTAATCGGCGGTGTGTTGACCGCCGTATTATGCAGATCGCCCGGCGTGTTGCGATACGGCGCGCCGATCCAGCCGACATCCGTGCCGTTATTCTCCACCCCGTCCATCCGCGCGCTCATAAGCCGCCCGTTGTTGTCCGATTGGTAACTAAACCACGCCATCGCCATGTTCTTCGTGTTGGACATGCACACCGCCGAGGAGGCCTTTCGTTTGGCCAGACGCAGCGACGGCACAATAATCGACATCAACAACGCAATAATCGCAATCACCACCAGCAGCTCAATTAAGGTAAATGCCTTTCTCATACCAGCGCCTCATTTCTGATGTTAACAATAGGTTTTACTTCAACTCAATTTAATGACGTTATTGTTCTTTGTTTTCAACGGTGCTGTTCTGAGATGCTTTGTCCCCCAACGCCCATCGGATGCCGCCTTCGAGGTGTTTGATAAAGTCAGGATCCTGGTAATGCTCGATTTTGTGTCCGAGGGCCGTGTACCACTGCCGACCGCCGTCAAACTCCTGACACCAGGCCAATGGAAAATAGTCGCCGAAAACACGTCCGGGGTAGCGGTCTTTCTGATTGTCTTCAACCGTCCGCAGATCACCGGCCAGGAGAATCTTGATGCGGGGATTGAGCTCGTTCATATAATAAAACTCATCCTCCCACTGCCACACCGCCGGCAAATGGACGGTTGAGCAGTGGGTTTTGTCGATGACAACGACATCAAATTTCTGAAACGGGGGATGACGTACAAACTTGCCGCCGAGATTGGCCCAGAACCATGGCCAGTTACGCTCGGAGCCGCAGGCGGAATGAATCCCGACAAATCCCCCGCCGCTGCGAATGTACTGTTGAAAGACCTCACGTTGCTGATCGTTCTCAAAGGCATCGTTGTTGGTGTTGGCAAAGACCAGCACATCAAAGGATGCGATTTTCTCTGCATCGTTGAAAATAGACGAATCGTCAACCGCCGTTGTTTCAAAGGTCCACCCGTTCGCCCGGCAGATGGCCTTGACGCATTCTACGCAGGCGGGAATATTATCGTGAATGTACCCTTGGCTGTTTCGCGTGTAAATCAGAATGTGGGGATTTGCCGTCAGCGCTTGAGCCGTACAAATTACCGTCAAAATCAACAGACCTGCCAAAATTCGTTTTTTCATGGCTGCTCCTTGATAAGGGGAGG
>JAAYQH010000253.1 GCA_012519365.1 Planctomycetota bacterium
CAAGGCCGGCTCAAAGGAAGCCAACTGGTCGTAATTCATAATCAAACTCTCCATATTATATCGCGTTGAAGAGTTCATCGGCAAACCACATTACCTTTCTTGAGCAAATTTAGCGCTGTCATACTAAATCCTAAACGACAAAAAGATATACTGCAAAAACAAGAAAAGTGGATTGTTTTGATTGATTCCTCACTTCGTTCGGAATGACAAGCTGCTTCACTTCGTTCGGAACAACAGAACGCCCTCACTGCCTTCGGAATAACGGGGTGTTTCGCTCGTTCCGCCCAGGTTTGCAATGACGAGATGGGCTGCAGCATCGTATCGCGTCACCTCGGCCGTGTTAAATTGTTCTCAAAAATGCCTGAGCCAAAGGCGTTACGCTGTCTTTTTCCAAATTTGCAAGCGCCACCGGCAGTTTTGCATCGGCAAGCTTCCGGGCGGACACCCCGATCCGCCCCTGTGACAGCTTAGGCCTTGACAATTTTTTTGCGGCCGGATTTGACAGCAGTGGTGGCGTTGCGGGTATCGACGACAAGCTGAGCGTTCTGGACGATCCATTTATAATCGTAGTCGCTGTGGTTGGTCGCGATCAAGACGCAATCATAACTTTTAACCTTGGCAGCGGTCAAGGGGACGCTTTTCATTTTGAGGTTGTATTCCCGCATTTTGTGTGTCTGCGGCAGGTAGGGATCGTTATAATCAACCTTCGCGCCGCGGGCCTTGAGCAGTTCGATCAATTCGAGTGAAGGCGATTCGCGGACGTCGTCAATGTCCGGCTTGTAGGCCAGACCGAGAACGAGGACCTTTGAGCCTTTAAGACTCTTTTTGCGGTCGTTGAGGGCTTCCATCACCTTGTGGATGACGTAATGGGGCATATCGGTGTTGATCTCGCCGGCCAGTTCGATAAAACGGGTCGGCATGCCATATTGACGGGCCTTCCAGGTCAAGTAGAACGGATCGATGGGGATGCAGTGACCGCCCAGGCCGGGGCCGGGATAAAACGGATGAAAGCCGAACGGCTTGGTGGAGGCGGCACGAATCACTTCCCAGATATCAATACCCATGCGGTCGAAGACCTGCTTGAGTTCGTTGACCATCGCGATATTGATGCAGCGATAGATATTTTCAAGTATCTTGGCCGCCTCGGCCGCCTCGACCGAAGAGACCGGCACCATCTTTTCAATCGCCAGCGAATAAAGTTTGACGGCCAGTTTGGTGCAGGTCGGACACAAGCCGCCGACGACCTTGGGAATGGTGCGGGTGGTAAAGTTTGGATTGCCGGGGTCTTCCCGCTCGGGAGAATAAGCCAGGTAGAAATCCTTGGTCGCCTTCAGGCCGGACTGCTCGAGAATCGGCTGCATCAATTCGCGGGTGGTGCCGGGGTAAGTGGTACTTTCCAGCGAAATCAACTGGCCTTTTTGCAGGTACTTGGCAATGGTGCGGCAACTGTTTTCGACGTATTGCATATCCGGCTCGCGATTGGCCGTCAGCGGCGTGGGAACACAGATCAGCACGGCATCAACTTTGCGAATCTCGGACATATCGTCGGTGGCCCGAAACTTTTTGGATTTGACCATTTGCTGCATCTGTTCGTGCGGGACGGTTTTGAGAATACTTTTTCCGGAATTGAGTTTTTTGACTTTGGCCGAATCAATATCAAAACCGACCACCCGAACGCCGGCCAGGGCAAACTCTCGTGCCAGCGGCAAACCGACATAGCCCAATCCCAACACACCAACGATGACGCTCTTGTCTTCAATCTTCTGTTCCAGGGTTGCATTTTTCTTGCTCATAAGGTTCTCCGATCTGTGAAATCGATTTTGAGTTTTGTTCATGCACGGAGCAAAACGGTGTTGCGTTCTATTCAATACGGCCATCCGAAGAACACCACCGGTGCTGCAGCATCCGGGCCGTCATACAAGTCAGGCCAAAAAGTCCAGCACAGTCCTGGCGACGTAATCTTTCATCGCGTCGGTCAGTTCCGGATAGATGGGCAAGGCCAATACCTCGCGGGCGGCCTTTTCTGACTCGGAAAAGCTGCCCGGTCCCTTGCCCAGATACGCAAAGCACTCCTGCAAATGCAGGGGAACGGGATAATAAATCTCGCAGCCGATGTTGTGTTTACGCAGGTGTTCGACCAGTGCATCCCGTCGGGGGACGCGAATGACGTATTGATTGAAAATGGAGAGGCAATCGTCGCGAATAAAGGGGGTAACGACGGGGGAG
>JAAYQH010000254.1 GCA_012519365.1 Planctomycetota bacterium
ATTTCGGTTTGTGAGAAACGGCCCGTGATAACGCCCTGTGAGCGAATTGCGCTTTCGATATTCGGCGCCGAAATAGCACGGTTATCCAACAGGATACACAAGGGACGTCCGAGATTCGTGCTGGTCAAACGGTAGAACAAGTTAGCCCCGATTTCATCAAAGGTAAACCCAATAGATCGGGCCCCATGGCGATCGGTGGTGGGGAAGGCCCGCCGAAGCCGCCATTGACGCTGTCCTTGCTGAAGCATTGTTTCATCGGGCTGATTCGAAGCCAGGACATACCTCTTATCCCCGAAGGTCGCCGTAATGCCCAAATTCGGCGGCCAGGACGCAGGATCTTCGATTTCGCACCAAATATACCGATTGTCCGAAGCTTCTTTGGGGCCTTTCTCACGCAGCGCTTCGACATAGGCGGCTAACTGTTCGGCATTGTCATCATCCAGAGTCGGCAAAATGCGGAATTCCAAAACACCGGCGCCTTTGATCATTCGTTTAAGGTCTTCGGGGTTGTCCAGCCGTCCGCCGACGGAACTGTAGGCATCATAGGCTTGCACGACCGCTTCAATTTTATCGGCCCTGTCAGGGAACTGGGCCTTTAGGGCATCAATCATCTCGCGACGTTTGCCCGAATTGCCGGGCATGTCGAGAATGTCCCGGAGTTGATCAATATTCAAATTCAGGGTTTGCAGATTTCGAATCGCGTTTTGCCATTGAACATTCAGGCCGTTTTCCGGATCGGTCAGTTCATTGACAATCGGCTCCCACCGCTGATAGATCGCGATGTAGTCGTCAATCAGATTCCGCGCTTGGGTTTGTTTTTCCCCAAGGCCGTTGCCGGTTTCATCCGATACATTGGCTTTGACATAGGTCTCGATTTCTTCACGCCGTTTGTCGCTGTCCAGTTTAACCCATTGCATCAGATAAGATTGAAGCCGCTCAACGTCCAGCCCCGCCTCGGCCAACTGCTGACGAATCGTGTCCATTTCGGCCACGAGCATATCGCGCTGCTCTTGTTTTTGCCGGCGCAGATCATAGATGTTGGCCAGTTCATCCAGGACGGCCCGACGTTCGGCACGGCCGCGTGAAAATTCCTCGAATAACTTCTCCCGCTCGGCCGGTTCAAGGTTTAATACCTGGCGAATCCGAAGCAGATTGATATTTTCCTCTTCCAGGGCCAGCAGGGCCTTTTCGTAGGCTTCCCGTCGCTGTCGTGCCTCAGCGCTGGCCAGCGGAATCTGAATTTCGATGCGGGTATCTCCCTGCGGACGCATCACAATATTGGCCACATGAGTCGGGTCAATCCGCCGCAGCAAGATCGGGATCATTCGTTGAGCCAGGCCTCGCTGTTCTTGCGGCTTCAAACCGGTGGTGTCAATTTCATACACCAAACTGGTCCCCCCGGCCAGATCCAAACCCAGCTTGAGTTTTTGGTGCGGCGGATAGACATACAGCGCACAGGCCGCGACAATGATCAAAATTACGACAATCTTCCACAGTTGATCTTTAACCATAATCAGTTCCCGTCAAAAGAGTAAAAACGTAAGCGCTGATGGATTAATCTTGTTTGGTGTTGCTCAGTACCGTTGCGATGGCCGAGGGGATAACGCGGATTTTGGTGTTGCTGCTCTCATCGACCTTCAGCACGATTTCATCGTCCCGAACGTCCAGAACAGTGCCGTAAATGCCGCCGATGGTGCGCACACGGTCATTCTTTTTCAGCGAGGACACCATTTTCTGATGTTCCTGTTGTTTTTTTCGCGGCCCCCTGTACATAAACAAGAAGAGGTACACCACCAGGATGCCAATCATCAGCCAAAACAGGGGGTTGGGTTGTTGCACTTGGGGGCTGGTTTCTTCCGGCGCGGGCGCACTGCCGTCGCTTTGGGTTGAGGGCGTTGTCGTCGGTGCGGACTCTTCCATTGTAATTACCGCACCTTCCGGACTTTGTTGGCCGGTTTCCTCCGCCGATGCGAGCATCCATAATGAGTTCATGGCATCTTTCCTTCGTTACTTGTAAGTTCACATTGATTTTCGGTTTTATGTTTTTCGCCGAAGGCATCCGCCCAGGCGTTGAACGTTCCCTGCTCGATGTGCGTTCGAATCTCGCCCATCAGACGCTGATAATAGGTCAAATTATGCAGCGTTACCAATATCGGCCCCAGCATTTCGCCGACATTAAAAAAATGCCGAATAGCACCGCGGCTGAATTGGCGGCATGCCGGACACGGACACTCGGCCTCGATCGGCTCGGTGTCCCGACTGAACGCACTGTTGCGCATCCGCATCGGGCCGTCGGCCGTAAACGCGAAGGCATTGCGTCCGTTTCGGGTTGGCAGCACACAGTCAAACATATCGACACCCGCTCGAACCGCTTCCACGATATCCACCGGCATCCCCACGCCCATCAGATAGCGGGGTTTATTCTCCGGCAGCAGGGCTGCGGTATGTCGAACCGTGGCTGTCATCAGGTCATGGCCTTCGCCGACGCTCAGCCCGCCGATGGCATAGCCGTCAAAGTCCATCAGTACCAGAGCCGCCGCACAGCGGCTTCGCAGGGCCTTATCCACCCCGCCCTGAACAATCCCGAACAGCATTTGTCGGCCGTTTGCGTGTGCTGCTTTACATTGTTCAGCCCAGCGAATCGTCCGCTCGACGGCCTTTTCCAGATGCCGCTGCGGACACGGCCACGGCGTACACTCATCAAAGCACATAATAATATCGGCGCCAAGACGGTTTTGCGTTTCAGTGGCGATGCGCGCATCCAGATAGATCTTCGCCCCGTCAATATGGCTGGCAAACTCCACACCGTCATCGCCGATACGGTTCAGCGTACTGAGCGAAAACACCTGATATCCGCCGCTGTCGGTCAGAATCGGACCCTCCCAGCCCATCAGGCCGTGCAAATCGCCCAGTGCCGCCACGATATCCGGCCCCGGCCGCAGCAGCAAATGATACGTATTGGCCAATATGATCTGCGCGCCTGTTTGACGTACCATCGCCGGCAGCAGCCCTTTGACCGAGCCGCGGGTGCCGACCGGCATAAAGGCCGGCGTTTCCGCAATCCCGTACGGTGTGACCAGTCGTCCGCGGCGAGCAGCACTGTGCGAGTCGGTTCGTATCACCTCAAAGTATTTCATTGTGCTGCCGTTGTCTGAATTCTTACCAGTCTCGCATGAGGATAGTAAAACGATAAAATTTCGGTATAGTCACAGCCCTCTCGAGCCAATCCCTGGGCACCGTACTGACACAGCCCCACGCCGTGTCCGAATCCGCGTCCATGGTCAAATCGAATTCCGTCTTTGATCTTAATCAACTCCACCAGTGTACTTCTCAGACGCAGGCCGCTCGGATCAAGCGCCAGCCGAAAATCTTCACCGCGAAGCCGGTCTTTTTGCCCGTTGGTGCCGATCAGTTCTATGGTATTGATCCGACCGTGCGAACCGGTTTCAAGGACATTCACATCGATAATCCGTTCCAAACGCTGCAATACAGGATAGCGTTCCATCAGACGATGCGATACCCCATCAATCGGATAATCGACCGGTCCCCAGAAGAAATCCCGCCGCCGCGTTATCTTTTCACACCACGGACAAGCCACACCCGGCAAATTAATCCAATCCTCACCAAAGACGGCCTGGCTGTTTTCCGTATGTCCGCCGCAGGACGAACTGTAGTACGCCGGGAAAATCGCCTCGCTGCCATCGTTGCCTTTTGCGACCAAAATCTGGCCGGTCGTTTCCAGCACGGCCTGTCGAATGCGTGCGTTTTCTGCCGCCAGCCCATGGTACATTTGACTTGATTGAACACGCGTTACATCCCACAGACGAGCGGGCCCAAAACGATGCTGGATCGCCAAACAATACGTCCGTGCCGCGACCGTTTGTGCTTTGAGGGCTTCCGGCTCCCAATAACTGTACATCTCGGCGCCAATTACCCCTAACAAATACGACTCCAGCGGCACATGATTGATCATCTGAATGCGTGTGCCGTCTTCAGTGACCCGCACATGCAGATTCCCCCGAAATCCAGCATCGTCAACAAGGAAATAGTACGGGTCTTTGGAACGTATCATCACGTCCTGACCGACGCGATGGTGGCCGATGCGAATCCGTCCATTCTCAAGACACAGACGCATCGGCTGCGTATCGGAAAATTCCGCTGTTACGCCGTTGTCGATCCCTTCCACGATAAAGCCGCCTGGTGCAGCGATCGTGCACTGGTCCAGATTGCCAAAGAGCAAAACGCGTACCCACGTCTGTTCCGGGCTGTCCATCCCGACCGCCGGCTCAATGGGGGCGCGTTTTCCACATCCTGTAAAAAAGGCCGACCCCATAAAACAAATCCACATCGCCAACCCACAGGATGCGGTTTGTCTGCCGCCGGCCGTTTTCAATGGTTTTGTCGTCTTGCTGTAATCCATAACCCGTCGCGCCGTTTGCTCCGCGGCGCGATATCGGATTTAGTCGATTTTCCGAAGGCTCAGGCCGAACTTTGCTAGTTTTTCCTTAATTTCGTTCAGGCTGGTTACGCCGAAGTTCTTGCAGCCGAGCAATTCAGCTTCTGTCTTGTTGACCAGATCATAAAAAGTTTTGACACCTAACCGATCCATCGCACGCCGTGCACGCACCGACAACTCCAGCTCGTCAATATCTTTCTGGAGCATTTCCCTGCTGGCCTGTTGTTCAGGGTCGGCCGAAGCGCCCTTGCCGGCATTTTTATCCTCAAGGGCCATGCCCAGCCGCAGGTTTTTAGAGGCCAGGATTTTTTTGATCTCAAGCAGGCTGGTTTCGCCGAAATTCTTATAGGACAGCAACTCCGCTTCGGTTGTTCGCAGCAAATCGCCCAACGTGCTGATGTTCATCTTTTTCAGGCAGTTGCGACTGCGAACCGACAGCTCAAAGTCCGAAATCGGAATTTCCAGAATCTTGTTGTGCCGATCACGGCGTTTTTCCTTTTCTTCGTCATAAACCATATGACGGGAACTTTCAATGTCTTTACGAAACAACACGGCCTTGGCATGGTTCGGGTGGGAAGACAACACCATTTTGACACAGACCTCGGCCTTGTCGTATTCGCCGCGATCTTCATGCAGGACCGCCAAATTCAGCAGGGCGTTCACCGGCGGCGGCACGCGTTTGGCAAGTTGCTTATAGTGCTGCATCGCCAACTCTTCATCGCCGCGGAGATCGCAACTGTAGGCCAACTGAAACAGGGCATCGACGTGGTCGGCATCCAGTTCTACCGCCTTGGCGTAATGTTCCATTGCCTGTTCATATTCCCCCTCGGCATCGCAAAGCCGACCAACCTGATAATGATAGGCGGCACTGACGTTTTCATAATTGGCGCAATGCTTTAATTCATTGGCCGCTTCTTCGATTCGTCCGGCGCTGCGGTAGGTGTCGGCCTTTTCCAGCGAGACCGTCAGTGAATCGGCCCCGGCCTGAGCGGCCTTGTCAAAATGGCCTATTGCGGCGTCAAATTGTTTTTGGACCCGGCTAAGGCACCCCAGTGCCATCCATTTCTGCACGCAGCCGACGGCCTTTTCAAGTTGCTCAATTGCGGCGGCGGTATCCCCGCACAAAAACAACCCCAACCCGCACAGCAGGGGGTCTTTCTGTTTTCTGCTTTCCTCGCGAAACGTCATTCGATGACGTTCGCTGGCATTGACAATCCGTCCGAATTTTCGAATTTCATCAAAGCTGGGCAATTGCCCTTCAAACAGTTTAGCTGGTCCATGGGCTAATGACAATGTTACCATCGTGTTTCGGCTCCCGAATATCTGTTCTTATAAGTTTCGTTTATCGCTCGAATGGTCTTGTCTGACATAAGGGACAAACCCTTATCGAGCGGGGTCCGTTTCGATTAAACAAAACATTATAGACATCTCCAGTTTTTTTGCAATAGGAATTTTTCAGCACAAAGAAGACCTTGCATTGTTGGATTTAGGGGTTCTGACGGTTGCGCATATCGATGCTCAAAAGGGGGGGTATCGCTGCCTCGTATCTATTTCAAGGCAGTTATTTCTCCACTATAGATTAAGGACTATAATGGTCTTTGCGACAAACCAGATCTTTTACATTTAATTATGGGCGATCTGTCAAATCGGTTGGCTGACGCGTGAGGGCTGTTAGATTAAAATAAAAAAAAGAGATATATCATATTATAATATCAACAAATAGGGAGATTCTAAAATCATATTTTTATCGGATTTTGGGCAACGAAATGCAATTTTTTAACAAAATTGTCGAAAATTGTCTAATTTTCATTGGCTGTGGTATTACTATCGGAAACTGTAGGAAAAAAATTATGGCCAAAGATAACTTTGTAAATGACTCGAATCCAGAGGAGTTGTTTTTCCAACTCTTTATCACCCATCAACAGAGTTTGTATGCCTATATTTTAGCCTCGGTACATAATTTTTCTGATGCGGATGATATTTTGCAGGAAACCGCCGCAATTATGTGGCGCAGGTTCAGCGAGTTTGAGCAAGGAACAAGTTTCATTGCCTGGGGCATCGGCATCGCCCGAATTCTGATCCTGAAACATTTCAGTGAACGCAAACGCTCTCGTCTCCAGTTTGATGATGATCTGGTCAAACAATTGGCCGATTTGACGGTTCAAGAAATCGATCCGAATCGAAATTGTGCGTTAAAAAACGCATTTCGCGAATGTTTTGAGCGATTAAGTGAATCCCACCGAGATATTCTTCAATTGCGCTACCAACACGGAATGAAGATTAAAGATATCGCAAATCATACGCATCGGTCAGCCCATGGGATGTACAAGGTCATCTCACGGATTCACGACGCGTTGCAGCATTGCATTGAAGGGGTTCTGAGGCGCTCAGGAGGAGAGTTCAATGGATAAAGAAACTCGTGAAAAGGCGGCAACCCTCATTCAATTGGAGTTGGACGGTCTGCTTTCGGATGAGCAATTTGCGGAACTCAGTTCTCTGCTCAAATCCTCCTTGCCTGCCCGCCGCTATTATGCACGGGCAATATCGCTTATTTCCCTTTTCCGCAGTACCGGTACGGTTTACTCACTTCCGCAACAAAGCCGGACAGAGAGCGAAGAATTGTTTGACAGTGCCATGTGGGAGGCGCTCTTGCAATATGAAAAGCAGGCCGCCCCCCTCCAAATTGAAAAGACGACCCAAAAAGAAGAGATTGTAACCGATGTTCGCCAACGCAAAGCGATGCTCAAAGCAAACAGAAACAGAATTCCGTCCAGCTTGTGGGTGGCACTGGCATCAGTGGCCGCACTGTTGCTGATGATGGTGTATGTCTATCTGAAACCGCCTCTGGGCTATGAGGTGGCCACTGTTACGGACTGTATTGATCTGAAATGGTCTTCTTCGCGCTTGCCTGAGCCGGGCACCCGCCTGATCGTTTCGCCCGACCCCATCGAGCTTCAACGCGGCGTTTTGAAGATCGAGTCTGACAAAGGCGTAACCGTTCTTCTGGAGGCGCCGGCAACGTTTTATTTTGCCAGTGCAAATGAAATAACTCTGACGTACGGCCGATTGTTTGCGACAGTACCTGCCGCTGGCAGTGGTTTTACCGTTCAGACACAGAACTCAAAAATCATTGATCTGGGCACACGTTTCGGTATTTCGGCTGAGGTAGGGGGACAAACCGAACTTCATATGTTCAAAGGCAAAACGCTGGTCATTGCGGGCCCGGCCAGCAATCCCAAACAGACCACGGAGGTCATGTCCGGGCGGGCAGTCCGTGTCGATTATGGTGGCGGTGCAATCAAGGATATACCTTTGCGAGAGGAGGCGTTTGTACAATATATTGATTCTCGTACCGATCTGGTGTGGCGCGGCCGGAAGGTCATCAATTTGGCCGATGTGGTCGGAGGCGGAAACGGCTTTGGAACGGGAATCCAGAGGATTGGCATTAACCCCGCCACCGGTCAGTTTCGCCAGGCCCAGGCCAAAACGATGAGAAACAACAATGCTTATGTGCCTGTTGATTCAAATGTTTTTGTCGATGGGGTGTTCGTTCCCGACGGTTCCAACCAGCAGATTGTCAGCTCCGCCAGGCATATCTTTGTCGAATGTCCTCCGACAAGCGGCTATTACTATATGGATATCGCCTATTCGCCGGCAGGGAGGGTCAGCAATGATGAGGGCATTTATCCGCTGTACCTGAATCAAACAAACTACTCGGCCAAAGACAATCCGTGCATTTTTATGCATTCCAATACGGGCATTACGTTTGATCTGCAGCAATACCGCCGGCGTTTGCCCGAGACAAAGATCGTGCGGTTTCAGACTGAATTCGGCATCAGCGATTCGGCGCCGGCAGTGTACATTGCGGATGTTTGGGTCCTGATTGACGGCCAGGTGCGATACACCAACGCCGAACCGATGCGTCGGGGGCAGACGGTGGATATTGATCTTGAGATAACCGACCAAGATCGGTTTTTAACGCTTATGGTGACCGACGGCAGTGTCCGCGGTTTATCGCAGGATACGAATGCCATCGGCTCAGACTGGGGCCTGTTCGGAAGGCCGTTTTTGATTATGCAATAGCGCATTGTTTTGAGGATGGGATACACCGTGATGAAAAGATATTGTTTTCTTATCACAATAGGGGCGATGCTGTCGGCATCGCAGAGTTTAGCAGAATACACGGCCACGCTGGTCAGCGTTGCGGATACCGGCGTACGGGACACCACGAACAGTTATGGGGCGGATTCGTATATGTACATCTTCGGATCCTCTTCAATGTACCATATGGGCTATGTCCGCTTTGACCTTCGTTCGCTGGACATTCACACCATCACCAATGCCCAACTGGTGATGACCGTCTCCGGCGGTGCACCGCGAAATGATAATCTTACAACCGGTCGGTTTGCCGCATACGGCCTGAATAATGTGCCCGGCAATACCCCGCAAAACTGGAATGAAGCGACCTTAAATAAAAGCAGCACAGGTCTGGAGGTCAACTGGGCGGCAGCGGGCGGAACAATGGACTTTAGCCGATTGACCAACTTGGACGCCGATGACGGCGCAGGCACCGCCGAGAGCATCGCCGGGGGGACGTATCATGCGGGAACCACGATGACATTGACGGGACAACCCCTGATTGATTTTCTCCAGAGCCGCGTTGATGATGATGGTCTGGTGACGTTTATCATTCGCCAGCGTGACGGCGGCGGCAGAGGCTACGGCCTGGCGACTCGAGAGCATCCCGAAGAAACGTATCGCCCGCGGTTGCAGATTAACTATGTTCCGGCCAACTCTCCTCGTGCCTTTAATCCGCGTCCCGAAAACAGCCAGACTATCCCCGGCCAAAATCTGACCCATCTGAGTTTCAAAGGCTGGGGCACGGATCGATTTGAAGTCTGGTTCGGACCGGGTCAGGCGGACGAAACCAATTATAAGTCGCAGTTGGCTCGAATCGCTGTGATTGACAATCCGGGCAGAGATCTTCAGGTTCCACTGCCTCAACAGATGCTGCCGTTGGCCGCACCGCAGGACTATACCTGGGTTGTCGAGTCGTATGTCTCAGATGAGCTTTATTCTGCCACTGTCTGGACATTTTCCATCACCGACCAAGGCCGACTGATGGAAAGTCTCGGGCGAGGCGTCGTTGCGACGCGTTCGGCATCCAATCAGGCCTTTATCTCGTGGCGGCTGCTGGGGACGGACCCCGAAAATATCGCCTTTAATTTGTACCGGAAAGTCGGCGCCGGCAATCCGGTTCGCGTCAACAGCATACCCCTGACCGGCGGGACTAACTTTCAGGATTCCGGGATTTCGTTTACTCAGCCGATTTCCTATTTTGTGCGGCCGGTTCTCGACGGGCAGGAGCAGCAGGCCAGCGCATCGTTTACATTGCCGGCCGGTGTTCCGCAGCGTCCTTTTTTCCTCATACCAATCCGCAAGTTGGATAATTATGATGTCAATCATGTCTGGGTCGGCGACCTGAACGGCGACGGTGAATATGACTTTATTGTCACGAAGATGCCGCGACTGGCCGAAGATACCATACTCGTTGAGGCGTATTTGCGGGACGGCACTTTCTTGTGGGACTATGTCTGCGGTCCCAACAGTTTGAATCGGGATAATATTTCCCACGGTTCCTCAGCGCTGTGCTGCGGCCACGGCGACAACATCACAGTGTATGACCTTGACTGCGACGGCAAGGCCGAGGTGATTATCCGAACCGCCAACGGCGTGCGATTCGGCGATGGGGCGGTATTGACTCACGGCGATGAGAATCAACAGTTTATTTCCGTGCTGGATGGCATGACCGGCGCGGAGATTGCCCGCGCCGATGTGCCGACCGATTTAATTCAATATGGCCCGTTGAGTGGTCATATGGGCATCGCCTATTTGGACGGCATTCATCCGAGTGTGGTCTGGTCGGCCAAGAACCGGCGGCCTGACGGCGGGTTTGAAATGATGGTCTGTGCCTGGACACTCCACAACGACGTGCTGGTTCGCGATTGGAAGTGGATTCGAACCCCGCTGGAAGATGGCCCTGACGGCCACAACATCCGGATTGCCGATGTGGACGGCGATGGACGGGACGAAATCATCCCCTTTGGTTTTTGCCTGAATCCGGACGGCTCTTTGCGTTGGTCTCTGGCCGATCACGGCGTCGTCCACGGCGACCGCTTTCACGTCGGCAAAATGGACCCAACCCGTCCCGGTCTTCAGGGGTATCTGATTCAGCAGGATCAGCCCGACGGAATGGCCTGGGCCTATTTTGATGCTGCGACCGGTCAGATACTACAGACGCAATACGCCGGGGTAGCCGATTATGCGCGGGGCATGGTCGGCGATCTTGACCCGCGGTTTCCGGGCTATGAGTTCTGGACGTTTACCGATGCTATCTACAACATCAGCGGCCAGGGTACATCCACACAGATGCCCAGCGGCGCCTATCCGAATTTCCGCATCTGGTGGACGGGCGATTTGCTCAGTGAGAATCTGGACGGCCGAAAGTTTACAAAGTGGCAGTACGAGATTTCAGAACTATGGCGGATTTATACCGCGCCGTGGGAATACGCGCGGGAACTGTGGCGTTATACACCCGCATTTTACGGCGATATTCTGGGTGATTGGCGCGAAGAGGTCGTCTATGAGTCCTCTGACCAAAACTATCTGGCGGTCTATACCACACAATATCCGACCGAACACCGCATTTAC
>JAAYQH010000255.1 GCA_012519365.1 Planctomycetota bacterium
AAGAAATTACGGTTGACCTGCTAAAAGATGAATCCGACCGTTTTATTTTCGATCCGAACCGATTGGCCGGGCCGGAGTATTATCAAGGACGGCGTGTGCGGCTGAATAATGTCACGATTGCCGATCCGGAAAACTGGACCCCGAACAGCCAAATCACGGTCACCGACGAAAACGGCCTGACGTTTCCGGTAAAACTGGGCATCGGACAGGGCTTTTCACGCTACGCCTGTCCCGACGGGCCGATAGATGTAATCGGCATACTGAATCAGGAAAGTACCCTGTATTTTCCCTGCATTGACGGGTATCATATCTGGGTGGTCAACTACGACGGCAACGGACAGGTCTTAACCGACCGCGGACGGCCGCGCGGCAACCTGCCCGGCGATATCAACGGCGATTACAGGGTCGATCTGGTCGATCTGGCCGAGGCGGCGTCCTTCTGGCTGGCCGAAAGGGCCGGTCTGGCGCAGCGGCCGGTTGCGAACGAATGCGAATGAGAAATCCAAAAACCAAGGCGTTTACTCTGATAGAACTACTGGTCGTGATTGCGATTGTCGCAACGCTGCTGGCCATTGTAACGCCGGCGCTGCGACGGGCCAGTCAGCAGGCGACCCTTGTCGCGGTCAACGCCGATCTGCGGCAGATTGCCCTGGCCCTGAACGCCTACCATCTGGATCACAACACCTGTCCGCCCACGCGGGAAGATTGCCAAACCGGCTCGCTCGATGAACATTTGTTTCAACTTCCTGACGAGCTAACAGCAGAGCATTATCTGCCGGGCACGGACCCGACCGACCCGATGGCCGCATTGATGGAAGACCGCTTTCATCCCGGTCGCACCTATAAGTACCGCAGCGTCGGCCAGGTCATTCGCGACCGCGGCAGGATTCATCCCTCCATTCGCTCACGGCTCTGGGTGCCCGACGGGTTCCCGGCCTGCAGCACCATCGAGGAAGAACGGGGTCAATGGTACAGCGAACCGGACACCTCGCCGGTTCAGTGGACGCTGTTTAGTGTCGGCCCGAAGTTTGACCCCCAACAGGTTCGACAGCACTTTGCCAATCGCTACCCGGTGCCGCGGCAAACATGGTTCAATCCCGAACAAAAACAGGGGTTCATTGTGCGGATGCGGCTGAAAAACGGCAACGAAATCGGATCGTTTGAGGGCCATCGATGAGCTTGCGTGGACGAGGGCTTTGGGCAGGCTCGATAGCAGCAGTGCTGGGGTGGCTTATCAACGGCTGCGGCCAGGCACCCGATACGCCTGCGGTCGAAATTGCCGTGACCAATTCCTATCTGCTTGCGATTGTGCAAGACGTGTGCGGCGACGAAACAGCGGTCTTTAGTGTCGTGCCGCCGGGGATGTGCCCGGGGCATTTTGACATCACTCCGGCCGATATGCGTCGTCTGCATCATTGTCGACTGCTGCTGGCGTTCGATTTTCAGGAGAGTATCGGTACGATTTTACCCGACAACGGCCGCGGACCGCACCTTGCGACCCTGGTCGTCCCGCCCGGGATGTGTGTCCCGCGGACCTATCTGGCAATGGCACAGCAAACCGCCGAAATACTCATCGCCGAATACCCCCACCGCGAGGCGACTTTTCGAAAACGTCTTGAACAGATTGCCAAGCGAATGGAGGCCCTTGAGGCCGAATGCGCCGCCTTTATCGACAGCCGTGG
>JAAYQH010000256.1 GCA_012519365.1 Planctomycetota bacterium
GGGGTGGTGTCTGCTGAGATTGAGGTTTTTGGCGAAAGGTCGGGTAAGCGGCCGTTTGGCTATTGCATTCAGGCCGAGGGAGTGGCCGAGCGTTTGGTGTATGCGGGCTTTGCGGTGCCGCTGGAGGAGGTTCGGTTTGAGGCAAAGGCAAGGCCTGGGGCGATTGAAGTGGAGCGTTTAACGGGCAGGCGAGGCCAGGGTCGGCTGTCGTTGTCCGGCCGCGTTGAGATGCAGGGTGTCCAAGCCGATGCGCCGGGGGTGTGTTTGGAGTTTCAGGCGGTGGAGTTTCCACTGGATGAGGTGTTTTGGGCGGCTGCTGAGGCGCAAGTCTTGCCGAATATGAAGGTCCAGCCGTGGGGTGCGGTTAATGCGTCGGGCAGATGGAGCCGGAATATGCCCGAAGATGAATGTATACCGATGGATATTGCCGTGTTGTGCCGATCAAATCCGCTGTGGATTAACGGGCAAGAGGTCGGTCGAGTTTTCGGAACGGTTCGAATGGAAAAAGGGCGTGTGCGATTGGAGGATTTTCGAATTGAACAGATGGAGTTGAACGAGTCGTCGGCGGTGGTGATGCCGGAGCGAATGCGTCAGGCGTATGAGCAAATGGCCTTGTCGGGGCGGATTGACGTGGGGATTTCGACGGCTCAAATAACCCTGGACAACGAGGGTTTTGGGGGGATGGAGGCACAAGGGCGATTGACACTGGCGGAGGTCAAAAGCCAAACGTCGGATTTTGTAGAGCATCTTGAGGGCTCTGTCGAGGGGCGTTTGTGTCTTGAGGCCGATGAATCGATAAAGCAATTGGATGTGTTTTATCAGATGGAGGGATTTCTTTTGCTGGGGCGTCGGATCGATCGGTTGGCCGGGCGGTTGGTGTTTGATCCCAATGAGGGGGTGCTGGCCAGTCGCCATTTTTCTGCCTCGGTCGGGCAAGGGGTGCTCAACGGGTCGATGACGCTGGATATTCGAGGCGGCCAATCCTTTTTGACCTATACCGTGGATGCGGCATTTGAAGGGATCGAAATGGAGCATATCGTTGCGTCCGAGCCGGAGTCCGAGCAAAATGAAAAGGCTGTGCACGGCAAAGCGCAGGGGGTGCTGAGCCTTCAGGGACGGATCGGCCAAGGCCAGACCAAACAGGGACAAATGAACGCGACAGTGGTGGGGATGCGGCTGGGACGGCAAACGCTACTCGGCAAGGTGCTGACGGCGATACAATTCAGGGAGCCGAAAGAATATGTTTTTGATCGGATGGAGTTGCTGGCCTTTCTTCGAGGCGATCAGGTGGCGCTGGAGCGGATTCGAATTGTCGGCAAGCCGTTTGTTTTTCACGGAGATGGGCGGTTGAATCTGAAGAGCAATCAGGTGGCGATGGATCTTGTGGCACTGGGCGGCTTGGCGGGCAGGGAGAGCGTCATTCTGGATTCGCTGCTGCGGGGACTGAGTTCGGCGATCTGGAAAATTGAGATACGCGGAGATATACGGGAACCGGAGATTCGAACAATTTCCCTGCCGCTGCTGCAGCTGCCGCTGGAGTTGTTCAGAAGGTCGTAGCCTGATGAGATTATTTATCCCATTGTAATGTTTTATCACAATGCCTGCGCACTTTTAATGTCGGCGGCCGGTTATGCGGGAGTTTCGGTTTGTCGGCAGAGGGAGGTGGTATTACAGAGAGAATCGGCGACACCACAACCCGTAAGAGGAATTCCGAAAGTTGACCGAATGGGGCGAACCTGCACGTGCGGATCGGGGTATAGGTAGAAAGAAGGAGTTTTTTTGTCGTGTGGTGTGGAATTTGCGTAATTTCAATCCACAAGTCTTTGACGGTGTATTTTTTTATGATAGGATGAGGAGCGTTTGATCGAAGAGAGAACTGTAGGTTTTTTTTCGTGTGCTGATTAGGGATTGGATTTGCCGATGCGCTTGGTCTTGACGCTGATTTTAGTTGGGATAATGGTTTTGCCGCAGAGTTCTTTTGCGGCCGATCAAAGCATTCCTGTTTCAGCATCGGTACCGGTTGTGGATGAAGGTTCAGCCCGCCAGTTGCGTATTTATCGTGAGGCCCTGCTTCAAGGCAGCAGCGATGAGGTTCGTGTGGATGCGGCGGTGGGGTTGCTTTTGAATCAGGATGCGACGGGTCGGGATGTTTTGGTTTCCGCGTTGCGGATGTCCGATAATCCTTCTGCGGTAAAAGCGGTGTGTCGGGCTTTGATTAAGACTCGTGTGGCCGGTACCAGTATCGGGTCGCGCGAGATGTTTTTAGAGCCGTTGCTGGAGATACTGGGGGCAGCGGATATCGAGACGGCACGACTGGCGGCTGAGGGCCTTTTGGTGTTTAATTTTGATTCGTTGAGTGCACATTTTCATTCCCTGCTGAATGATGCGACCTTGGACAAGCGCGTGCGTCAAAATGTGATTTATGCCCTCCAGATACGCCCCGAACCGGCGGCATTAAGAGAATTGATCAAACTCTTGGACGCGTCGGACCCTGATGTGGTCCGGGCGGCTGAGACGGCGTTGCAAGAGTCGTTTGGTCTTCCGGTCGGGACGAGTCGGCAGGTTTGGAAGCAGATTTTGGATGAATTGCGGCAGAAAAGCCCCAGTGAGATTCAGCGGGAACGTCTGCTGCGTCAGGAAATGCGGCTGCGTGAGATGCAGGCCGAACGCGATCTTTGGCAGAAGTTGTATTTGGGGGCACTGGACAAGCAGTATGAGACCGCCGATGAAGCGACGCGAATGACGATGATTCTGAATCGACTGGGTTCGGAGTTGCCTGCAATTCGGGTCTGGGCGCTGGACAAAATCGATCGTTATCCTACGGACGGGCAAGGTACGATGCGCGAAAAGTTGCTGGCGCTGCTGTCTGATGAGTCGCGACTGGTTCGACTCAAGACCGCACGGGTCTTGAACAATATGAGCGCATTGAACCCGGCTGAAAAGTTACTGGAAAGGTTCCGTCTGGAAGAGGACCCCGAAGTGGCGCTGGCAATGTTCGAGGCGTTGGGCGAGGCGTGTTTTTTTGCGTTTTCGCCCGGTTCGAAGATCGTGCTGCCGGCAGAGATTAAGGATCAAACGTTGCAAATCGCTGAAACCTACCTGAATTCAGATGATATTGAGACATCCAAGAAAGGTGCCGAGATTATTCGCAAGTTGCTGGAACTGAACGGCCTGCCGCAGAACAAATCACCGCATTATCTGGAGGCGTTGGCCAAACGCTATGAACTGTCGGTGCAGCGCAATTCGGCACTTCGCAGTGAACTGCTGGGGATGATGGCGCGGCTGTGTCAAAGTACTGCCCAGCGTGAACGCGCGGCCGGTTTGTATAAGCCGTATTTTGTGGAGGCAATTGGCATTGAAGATAATCCTGCTGTGCGACTGGCGGCGGCAAGGGGGTTGTCGAATCTGGACAAGGCCGAGGCCCTGAGGCTGTTTAAGCAGTATAACGTTGTGCAAACAGGCAGTCCGGCGGTTTTGGAGATTGTGATTGATGCGGCCGGGGCGGCGGGTTTGCCGAAGGATCTGGAATGGCTGGTTGGGTTTTTGGCTTCAAACGGGCATTCGGAGTCTTCTGCCCAGGCATTTCGGGCGATTTGTCAGCGCTGCGATGCGGTCGTTTGTTCCGAATGGGCAAATAAGTTGGCCGAAAGCGGGCTTAAGAATGGTCTTATGCGGGATTTATTGGAGCTTGCCGAACAAAAGGCCATGGTTGAAAAAAACGAACTATTGCTGGCGGATGTGCGTATCCGTCTGATTGAGTATTTTGTGCAACAACAAAAGCCTGATTTGCTGGCCGCGTTTGTGCAACGGCTCAAAACCAATGGCGGCAATCTGGCGTTTCCGGATGCGATTACCGGTCGTGCGGTTGATACGTTGATGATGGGTGGTTTTTTTGACGCGGCCTGCGATCTTGTTCGGGTTCGGCTGGAGCGGGGCAGTTTGCAGAAAGATTCTGCTGTGGTAGTTAAGTTGGATAGTTTTTTTGAGTCGGAATTGGCGACCCCCGAGGCA
>JAAYQH010000257.1 GCA_012519365.1 Planctomycetota bacterium
CTTGAGTTTGAGATACGGCCGCCGTATGAGATTATCGCCGCAGCTGCCCAAACGGCAAACAGCATCACGTTTTACGTTCGCAACAACACGGCTGATGCGCTGCAGGGACAGGCTGTGATTGCATCCGCGGGCAATTCCATCACACAACCGCTCACGATAGCGGCGTTCGGTGATTCCGAACCCATTACGCTTTCCGCTGAGGAGTTTGCTTTGCTGCCGGGGACGAATCGCGTTGCTGTTGTACTGGACGAAGAGAGAGATATCGAGGGCGATGTGATTAACTGGCATATTCGTCCCGACCGAGATTCGCTGACGTGGGAGACGGTGAACCTGAAACCACTGTTTAACGATAAAATATCACGAATTTTCAAAAATGAATATCTTTCGCCGCGTTCGCCGTACTGTTCACTGGCGATCCCCAAGCAGGGCATCGGCAGCTGGTGTAATTTTACCAAGACCTTTGATGTGGATGACAGCGGTTTGCGACGTCTGTCTGCCGAAAATGACGGGCGGGTAATGCTGCCGCAGAGCATCTTCTTCAAGATGCCCGCCGAGCCGGATGCGAACAATATCATTTTTACCTCTCAATGGGACAATTTCCCTGAAAAATGCGACATCCCGCTTTCCGGAAAGGCTCGGCATTTGTATCTGCTGATGGCTGGTTCAACCAACTCTATGCAAAGCCGTTTTGATAACGGTGTTGTGGTTGTCACCTATACCGACGGCCAAACTGAGCAGCTGCCTTTGCACAACCCCACTACGTGGTGGCCGATCGAGCAAGACTATTTTATCGACGATTTTGCGTTTCGCCGCCCTGAGCCCATTCCGCCGCGTATCGATCTAAAAACCGGTCACATTCGTATTACTAAGTGGGCAGACTTCAAGGGCAAAGGCGGCACCGTTGCCGGTGGAGCGGCCACAGTGGTGGATATGCCCCTTCGAGCGGACAAGGAATTGTCATCATTGACGGTCCGAACGCTGGCCAATGAGGTCGTGATTGGGCTGATAAGCGCGACGCTGGTTCGCTGACATTGTAAAAATGAGGAAGAAACGAATGAAAAATACAAAAAATTGCGTTTTTTTTGCATTTTGGGTTTGTCTTGCCGGGGTTCATGCTGGCCCTTCGTGGGGACGCTATCTGGCCAAACCCGATGACTGGTTTCGCAGCGAGCAGGGGCAGGTCGTTCTTGAAAACATCCTGAGTTGGCAGGATAAGTATGGCTCCTGGCCCAAAAATACCGATACCGCCTCCAGGCGGTTTTCGGGCGATCGTGATTCGCTTCAAGGCACGTTTGACAACGGCGCCACGACCAGAGAAATGCGAATGTTGGCACGCGCCTATCGGGCAACCGGCCGGCCGGCCTATCGGGATGCGTTTCTTAAGGGGCTGGATTTGATTCTCAAGGCTCAGTATCCAACCGGCGGCTGGCCGCAGTATTATCCGCCGCCGCAAAAATCATATCACCGGCACATCACCTTTAATGATGGGGCGATGGTGATGGTGATGGAGTTGCTCCGGGAGATTGCCAATGAGCCTCAATACGATTTTGTTGACAAAGAACGTCGCAAACGTGCCCAAGAGGCCTTTGACAACGGCGTGGAGTGTATTCTCAACTGCCAGGTCGTTGTTAACGGCCGACGCACTGTGTGGTGTGCTCAGCATGACGAGACGGATTTTTCCCCCTGTCAGGGGCGTTCTTATGAATTGATCTCGCTTAGCGGTGGGGAAAGTGTGGGGATTTTGCAACTGCTGATGTCACTGGAACTCCCATCGCCGGCCGTGGTGGAAGCGATCACCTCCGCGGTGCGGTGGTATTGCCAGTCGCGTATCGAAGGGGTGCGTGTGGTGATGGAAGATGACATTCCCCGCGTCGTCTGCGACCCCGATGCGCCGCCGCTCTGGGCGCGTTTTTATAAAATTGAAACCAATCGCCCGTTGTTCAGCAATCGAGATGGCAAACCGCTGTATGATTTCAATCTGGTGGTGCCGGAACGCAGCAGCGGCTACAAGTGGCTCGGCGAGTGGGGCGAGGACGTCTTTGACGGGTATCAGCGCTGGCGAGAGAAATGGCAGGATCGTCTTGATATTCAGCTGCCCTCGGTTGCCCAGATGCTCAAAACGACCACGGCGTGCAGCATTCCGTGCCTGGAGAGGGCATCTTACTCAAAAGGCCTGTAACAATGTTTACAAACTCCATATATGCCGTTTTGGGACTATTAAAATTCGTCTTTTTTTTAATACTTTTTATTTTTTTGGCAAATTATCCTGTTTTCCCCCCATTTCCTCATTGAGTATACAAGGTGGACTTTATGAGGGATAAAGACAAAACAAAGTGCTCGGCTGTTCCGAAGGGACAATATGAATCGTTTTTGCGGTTGTTTCGGGCCAATGAAGACCGTTTATTTGGGTTTATATTGAAGTTATTGCCCAATTTTACCGTGGCTGAAGACATCATGCAGGAAACGATGATGACGATGTGGCACAAGTTTGATGACTTTGAAGAAGGCACTTCTTTTGCGGCGTGGGGGATGAAAATCGCGCGTTTTAAGGTGCTCGAATTTCATCATCAAAATCGACGTCCCGGGGTGGTTTATCTGAATGACGAGATCTTGGGCAAACTGGCAGATAACGAAACCTCCTGCAAACACGACAATTGTTATCTTGATGCGCTGCACGGCTGTGTGGACAAACTCAAGGATCAGAATCATCAACTCATCACCCTTCGCTATTCACGACAACTATCTGTCAAACAAATTGCACAACAATTGTCCATCTCGGTTAATGTGGTTTATAAGACGATGGCAAAAATCCACTATATGCTTCAGCAATGCGTTGAAAAGGCTGTCGGCTTTTGAGAGTGGGTCGCTATGCGGGTCAATGACAAAATAGTGATCAATGAACTGGTCTGTAAAGCCCTTGGGGGTGCTATATCCGACGCGGAAGGTCGTTATCTTCAGCATCTTCTTGTTGCAGAGCCGGAGGCGATCGCCTATTATCAGGCCTGTATCAATGTCCATATAGGGCTTCAAAAAATTCAGCCTATTTTGGCCGATTCCTATGCGTTGAGTATGTATTTGGAGGAAATGGCCGAGTATGAGAAAAACGCCGAAGCGATACACGTGCCGGAACCCAAACAAAAGCCTCGACCTGAACCTGTTAAGGTTGAGCCGGTTCCGGCTGCGGCGCATGAAAACAGCCGAACGCTGCTCTATACCGCCATTCTTTCAACGGCAGCACTGCTGTTGATGATGTTGTATGTCTATCACAACCCCCGGCCGGTTCGTCAGGAAGTGGCAACGCTGGTGGATTTGCTTAATGCCGAGTGGGCCAATCCGGAACACGTTCAGCGTGTCGGCTCTCGCGTGATGACCGCTCAGGGGCCGGTGGTGTTAACGAAAGGGATGATTAAGTTCCTGTATGATGACGGCGTTGAAGTGGTGATCGAAGGGCCGGCCGAGTACGAATTGTTAAGTTCCATGGAAATGGCCCTGCATACGGGGCGTTTGTTTGCCAGGGTTTCGGATACCGGCAGAGGGTTTACCGTTCGCACGCCGAATACCCGAATTATCGATCTGGGTACGGAGTTCGGAGTTGCGGCCGATGAGAACGGCGATACGGAACTGCACGTTTTTAAGGGTAAAACCGCCCTGATTGCCGGCTTTGAGCGAAAACAGAAAGAGATCGTTGAGGTCAGCGCTCGTCAGGCCCGCCGGGTGGATGCCTTAAATGCTGACATTAAGGCGATAGACCTAGCGGCGAGCGGTTTTGCCAGGTCGTTTGATTCACGGCAGGGGACGGTGTGGCGCGGCGAGTCGGTGGTAGATTTGGCCTGTGTGCTGGCTGGCGAGTTAAACCCGATAAGAGCGGGTGAGGTCGCTTTGGCCCGTGTGCCTGAGACGGTGTGGCTCAATGACGAACCCAATGAATCGGAACCCGGGATGTTCCAGCCCATTGCTGATAATCCCTTTATCAACGGCATCTTTGTTCCCAACGGAGTGGACGGCCCGATAGCGGTGTCCACGGATCCGCATCTGCGATGGGAGGCGCCCCCTTCGGCGGTTCGACAAAAGATTGCATTTTTGCGGTTCGACCTGCGTTCGCTGGTCGGCGATATATCCGGCGCGATGCTGCGGCTGAATGTGCGGGATATGGTTGGCATCGGCAAACCAATTGCCGTTTACGGGCTGGTTCAAGAGGAGTATGACGCCTGGTCGGAGGCGGAATTGAATTATCTTAACGCTCCCGGTTTGCGCCAGGCCCCGCTGGGACGTTACGCCCTGGACACGGCGGTTTTGCAACGGCTGGGGACGATGGCGTTCAGAGGGGCCGGCGCTCACTATTCAACGACGGAAATGCTGAATCTGGATGACTTTATTCAGCGGGATAGCAACGGGCTGGTGACGCTGGCGCTGTTGTGTGAGCAAAGCGATCTTTCGGCCGAGTGGCGGTTTATCTCCAAAGAAGGCGACCCAACGCAGGCGCCGGCACTGGTCTTTCCTCGTGTTGACAACGGGCCGGTGGAGATCAGCACGGCTCAGGGCAATGGCGCTGATACCTATGCTTCTCATGACAACCATCACAACATCATCACGACGGATAAAACGCACGGCGCAGAGACCGGTGTTTGTGTTCGAAACTTCTGGAAGGATACTATTTTGGTTACCAATGCCGGTGCGGTTCAGTTTGCCCCTTCTGACGGCGGGGAAATTTGTCCCTTTATGCTGAATCAGCAGCCGGTCGGAACGGCGGATTCTCCCGTCGTGGCGATGCGGGCCAATGCCGGCGTGACCTTTGACGTCCAGCAGATGCGACGGTATGTGTCGGAGAACAGGCCGCCTCGATGTTTTACGGTTTTATGCGGCGTGCCGGAAAATATAGCAGAATATTCGACCGTTTATCGCGACGGCTATGTGCCCAGTGTCGATGTTTATGTGCTTGTGGACGGGCAGTTGCGCTTTCGCCGCAGCCATCTGAATCCTACGCTTGAGCCGGAGCGGATTCGGCTGGAGCTGGGACCGACGGATCGATATTTGACGCTGGTGGTGACCAGCGCCACGGAACAAAAAACCGTGTTTGACTGGTGTCTGTTTGTCAGGCCGCGTATCTTATTTGAATAAATGCTGAACGTTATAAACGCTACCAATTATTCAGGAACATTTTTCAGGAGAACAAAAATGAAACGGAAAAACAACACACAACAGGGTTTCACGCTGATTGAACTGCTGGTTGTGGTTGCCATTATCGCCCTGCTGATGTCGATTGTGACACCGGCTCTGCGAAAAGCCAAAGAGTATGCGCGCAAAATTATGTGTCAGTCCAATGAAAAGCAGTTGGGGCTTGCAATTGGTGCATATGAAGCGGAGACGGGCTACAATTTTCGTCTCTACAAATCCGCCGTCGGGATGTCCAGCGCCGAGTTGCGGCGGCATTGGTTCTGGTGGAATGGCACCGGCGATTATGCGCACGAAGAGACTCCTTTTGCGATTCAGCATATGAGAAATGCCGGTCTTTTCCCGTCGTATGAATTTTTGTTCTGCCCCGGCGTGAGGAATCTTTCGCACGACCAAAACTATCCTTTAAGCAAAGTCTCTTCGGGTGATTATACGCCCTACAATACCGAAACGATTTATGCGAAGATTGACAGCGGTGAATTGCCGTCCAATGACCGGCCGTTTTTCTGGGGTACGCATGTCTGGCTGTGGAAAAAGGAGATTCGAGACAATGTGGTTTCTGTCAACAATATATCCAGCGGTGCGATGATGTGCGATATGACGGAGGGGGCATGGAATTTTGCCGCCAGCACAAATGCCAACTTTGAAAGATTCTTTAATTCGGTGGGTATTTCGCGGATGTTCCAGCATGCCAATGTCCTGATGAGCGATATGAGTGTCAAGAACCCCACCGATAAGGATGATGAACTGGTCGAATGGTTGTGGGATTCCGATCGCTGGGCGGGTTCGGGATATTAAAAAGCAGCCTACGTTATCGACTGGAGCAGTCGATTGTCCGTTTTGCGAAAAACGGGAAATGTTTATTTTTTTTCGGAGGTGAACTATGAAGAGTCGAAAGTGATTAGCAGCAGGGTGTATGATGGTGTGTCTGGCGGTCATGGCGCCGATTGTGTCGGCGGGGGTCACAGACCCGAACATTATTACCGGTGTGATTCACGTAAACAGCGAACAAACGAGCCATCCTATTGTGGTTAATGGGGGACTTGCAGAGGGGGCGAAAATTTTTGTAGATCGCGATACCTTCTTCTATGGGGATGTGGGCGCGTTCGAGGGTCTGGACTATATCCAGACCGTGATGGACGACAAAACCGATCCGGACGTGGAGTATCACGTCATCATCAACAAACCGGGGACATTGTTTTTGTTTGTGGATAATCGCGTCGGAGACGGCAATGCATCCAACCCCCCCGTTCTGGGTGAGGGGGTGATGAATTGGGCGATTGAGATGGGCTTTGAAGTCAGTCCTTTTGCCATCAACTTCAGCGAGCCGGCCACGGCATATGCACTGCCGGTCAGTGATGATCCCAATACCATTGTGTTGGGTCCCCAGAACGACGGCAGCAGCCGTGCGATGTACACCATCGCCGCGGCGCCGGCCGGCTGGAATTTCCCCCCCGTCGTAGAAGGCGTGCCCTCTTCGGCGCAGGTTGCTCCGGGAGAGACGCTTGAAATCAATGCCGTCGTCAGCGATGATGGATTCCCGGATCCCCCGGCGGCGGTAGCCGTTCAGTGGACGGTTGAGGCTGCGCCAAGCGAGGCGGTTGTTACGTTTGATCCCGATGCGTATTCGCCGCAGGTGGAAATCGGTTTTTCTGAGTTAGGCGAATACACCCTTAAATTGACCGCGGATGACGGCGACAAGACGACTGAAAAGATCATTCAGGTCGCGGTTCAGATACCGGAATATGCGCTTGCGTGTACAGACTGGGCTGAGGCTTGTAATGACTCGAATAGAGGGCCGAGTTCATATTACAAGCCAACATCGTATATGTATATCCGCAATCACAGCGCCCCCAGACGCCGTATTCAATTTATCAGCTTCGATATTTCTGAACTGAAGCAGGCAGGTAAGGTCTTTGCAAATACCTATCTGACGATGCGGCGGCGTACAGGGCACAGCCATGCGGTGATGTCTGTATATGGTGTGAAAGAAGACTATGAAATGCTGAGTCTGAACGGCCAAAGTTGGAACACTTTGCCGGGTCTGCAAAATACCCCTGCGCCGCCTATGGCGTGGCCTATTGCGCCGGAGACGCATCTTGATTTTTCAAAGCTTTCCAATCTTTTGCTGGAGTATGGCCCCAATGTTCCTGCCGGAAATGCCTGGTCTGACAGTCCGACTTCGGCAGCGCTGGACGAGTTCCTGAATGCAGATACAAACGGCACGGTGCTGCTGATGTTTGTTACATTCTCGTCGGAAGATGCAGACTTCGAAATTTTTGCCAGAGATCACGATACGGCCCACCCCGATACCGGTTTGGGCGGAATCCAAATTCGCGGCAATATGATGGCTCAGACCTGGGCGAGTAATCCGTCGCCGGCAATTAATTCCAATACCACACAAATGCTCAGTACCCTGAGTTGGACCAATCCGCCGGCTGTTGGCGAGCTGACCTATGATGTGTATATCGGCACCGGCGAACCCAACTACGCCGAGCCGGATTATGGGTATGACGTGCTGGCAACCGGTGTAACGGGCAATTCAGTGTCTCTGAACGGCTATCCGCTGGAAGTCAACACGACCTATTACTGGATCGTGGATGCCTATGACAGCGGAACCGAAACACTGACCCGAGGTTACGTGTGGAGCTTTACCGTGCTCGACAACCTGGCCCCGACGGTGACTGTGACGGAGCCGGTGCAGTATATCTGGCTGAACAACGCCGGCGATCCGGAATCGGCGACGGTCGTGTTTGAGGCTGTGGGTGAAGATGACGGCATCCCCGGTCCGCTGACGTATCTGTGGGAACAGATTGGCGCCGAACCGGCCGAGGTGGTCATTGACCCCAACGATGTCGATATGATCACGCTGGTTTTGCCTGAAACGGGAACCTATGATTTCAGTGTAACGGTCAGTGACGGCGAATTGACCGCGACCACGGGAGCACAAGTGTTTGTGGGCCAAACGCCGTGCGAAGCGGCGCAGGCCAAGCCGGATTATGTGCAGAACCCGGCCGATTTCAACAATGATTGCTTCGTGGATTTGTCGGACTTCGCCTTCTTTGCGGCACAGTGGCTGGAGTGCAATCCTGCAATGGATGCTCCCTGTCGCTAAGTGTGTTAAACAACGGCAAGTGCCCAGTTGGCCGTTCGTGTGATGTTTTCGGCAGTCGGGGAGTATTTCCCGACTGCCGTTTTTATGAATGCGAGGTGTAAATGTGCAGTCAGTCAAACAGCCGACATATGATTAGCACGATAGGGTGGGTAGGCGTTTTTTGCTTTATGTACGGTCTCGTCGGTGCCGCCCATCTGAGGGTGGATTTTGATACGCGATCGGATGCGACGGCGGCGGGGTTTATGTCATGGATTCCCGGGGACGGCACTTCGAAAACCTTCGGCGATGTAACCGTCAGTTTTGTGCTGCTGTCGCCGCCGTCGTGGACACATTGGAAGATCAACTGGTACA
>JAAYQH010000258.1 GCA_012519365.1 Planctomycetota bacterium
CCGGTTGCGTCAGCAATCGCCAGTCGAGACGATACCGGCAGTGTGCCGGCCAGTGTTGCAACACGACTGTTTAAGATAAATGTGTTCTCGTTCAGCGTAAACTCATTGCCGCGGCAGTTATCGGGGCGAAGCTGAAAAAACTGACTGATCGGTTCGGATTCGCAGCCGATATCACCGCTGCGGGAGCCGCGTTTGCCCCCTGCCCCGCCGAAAGCGACCAGCACCGTAAGCGGACAAGACAAGCCCCGCTGCTCGAGGCAGACAATCAGCCCATCCTCTTCATACAAACCGACCATCGACAGCTGTAATACCGCATCGCCCAGTCGCGAATCGGTAATCTGATAAATCATCGCCCCGGGGCGATAGCGAGCGACAATATGCTGGGCCTGATGCAGCCAGAAATCACCGTTTGCGCTGCGCACCCCAAACCGCAGATTGCCTCCCTGGCCGGGCATATACAATGAGACTTCCGGCATATCGCCGGCATCGGCACGAAAGGCGGTGTTGCCGCCGTACAGAGGACGATTGTAAAATTCGCCGCCGTTTATAATAACAAAATCACCGTTCTCAGGACGATAGCGAAGCGGGCGGGCAGTGTTTTCGGCAAATGTCGGGCGGTCCACCGTCAGGCGTTCGGGCGGGTTGTAGGCGTACACCGGGTTTACCATCGCAAAACAGACAAGCACACTTCGCATCGCAACACGGCGTAAAGACCGTATTGGATTATCAAGGCCGGGCCTTTTCTGCTGGTCGCTCATTATGGATTCCATTCAAAGAAGCCTGCAAAATTCATTATACCTGCCTATTTTAAGGTCAGGGCTTCATATTCCTGACAGGCCATAATAAAGGGGCCAACGGCCTTGGGGTCATTGGTGCGTACTTTTTCATTGATATAATATTCATACGAACCGTCGCGGTACGGATTTCCCCCCAACCCGGCCACTTCGCAGCCTTTGTGCAGATGTACCTGGCCATCTTCGGTGACCTCGACGAACTGCTCAAAAATACCTTCGTAGCCTTTTTCGGCCGCGTCGAAATACGACCGGGGGATATAGCCGAGTCGTACCGCCTTGAACATCGTATACACAAACATTGATGAGCAGGACGATTCAAGATAGTTGCCTTCAGCATCGGGCATATTGACAATCTGATACCAAACGCCGGTTTTTTCGTCCTGATGGTCGGAAATTGCCTTGACCAAACGATTGAGGACGGCGATAACAGCGTCGCGTTGCGGATGCTCTTCGGGTAAAAAGTCCAGCGTATCGACCAGCGCCATTGCGTACCAGCCGATGGAACGTCCCCAAAAATGAGGCGACAGTCCCGTTTGCGGATCGGCCCATTTCTGCTGACGCGATTCATCATAGCCGTGGTAGAGCAGGCCGGTTTTTTCGTCGCGGGCGTATTTTTCCATCAGCAAAATTTGCCGGACGGCCTCATCAAACAATTCCGGCTCGTCAAAGACTGCCGCATATTGTGCCAAAAAGGGCGTAACCATATAGATACCGTCCAGCCACATTTGATGGGGATAGATTTTTTTGTGCCAAAAACCGCCGGTGCTGATCCGCGGATGGGTTTTCATTTGGGTGCGAAGCGTTTCGATGGCTGTACGATATTTCGGCTGGGGATCGTACAGATACACATCGATCAGGGTTTTGCCGGGGTTGATGTTGTCGAGGTTGTAAGTGTTCAGGTCATAGGTTAAAATCCGCCCGTCCTCGGTGATGAGTTTGTCATAATAGGCGCGGACATACTCGAGGTATTCCTTGTTTTGGGTCTGGATTCCGGCCTGCCAGATGGGTTTAAGAACAACCGCGATGGCATATTTCCAGCGGGGGCGGGTTGAAAAATCGATCTGCCACGACTCCGGATTGCGCTGCATGACCGAGCGAATCATGCGTTCGGACCACGAGAGGGGTTTGCGTTCGCTGACGATAAAGTTTTCGACCGCCTCGACAATGCCTTCACGCTCTATATTCTCAAAAATGCAATTGGTCAAGACGACATTGCGAATGGGGCTGCGTTCATAGCCGCGGAGGAGCCACGGATAGCGACTTTTATAACAGTGAACATTGTCCATAAAAATATTCCGAACGACCGGATCAAACTGGCCGGCGTCGCCTTCCTGATAATAGAAATTGATCAGCAGTGCAGCCTCGCGGACCTGCTGCATAGTAACATTTCGCATAAAGATATTCTCCACGACGCCGCCGCGGACAGAATTGGTCTTGATCCGCAGGCCGCGATCGAGATTGGGGCTGTTCATCAGACAGTTTTCAGCAAAGATATAGCGGGCGCCGCCGGAAATTTCGCTGCCGATAACCACGCCGCCATGGCCGTCTTTCATGGTGCAGTGGCGGACAATGATATTTTCAGAGGGGACATTGACACGGCGTCCGTCGGCGTTACGGCCGGACTTGACGGCGATGCAGTCGTCGCCGGTATCGAAATAGCAGTGCTCAATGAGCACATCCCGACAGGATTCCGGATTGCAGCCGTCGTTGTTGGGGCCGTGGCCGATAACGGTAACGCTGCGAACCGTGATATTTTGGCTCAGGACGGGGTGAATGTGCCACATGGGGCTGTTTTTAATTGTTACCCCTTCGATGAGGATATTTTTGCAGCGATATGGCTGGATCATATTGGGACGCAGTTTGTGTCCCAGGCCGTATCGCCGCTGATCGACGGGAACATTGTCCTCAGCTTGCTTGACCAGAGCCGCAACATCAGGACGCTGGGGGTCTTTCCAGTACCACCAGTTGGAATAATCGGCGTTGCCATCGAGTGTGCCCTGGCCGGTGATGGCAATATTTTCCTGCTCGAAGGCATAGACCAGCGGCGAAAAATTCCAGCATTCGGTCCCTTCAAAGCGGGTAAAGACCACCGGCAGATAGCGATTCGGATCGGTGATAAAACGAATTACCGCCCCTTTGGCCAGATGCAGGTTGACATTGCTTTTAAGATGAATCGGCCCGGTCAGAAAAGTCCCTTCCGGCACGACGACCCGTCCGCCGCCGGCAGCATGACAGGCCTGGATGGCCTTGGCGAAGGCCTCGGTATTATCGGTTCTGCCGTCCGTTCGTGCGCCGAAGTTGGTAACCGGAAAATCCCTGTCGGCAAAGACCGGCGGCTGGATACGTTCGAGGATTTTCGGCACGTGCTTCCAGCCGTCCTCGGAGGTCATCTCTGCCGGACACAGGGTAACCATGAAACTTAGACACAACCCGAACAGAATCCATCGCATCCTCAGCGCGTCGTTTACCATCTTCATACCGTTCTCCAATCTTAAGGCCCTATTTGCATTACTCAATAGACATCCATCGGCCTGTCGCTCGGTTTTTTACTTTTTGCCAGCTCCGTGCAAACCGACAAGGACGTTTTTTTAGCAACCATTATTGAGTTTCCAAAAGCGCCTTTGTCGCCACCTCAAGGCGTTCCAGAGCCGCTATCGGATCCCAGCCGTCGCGGCCGGCCAGAACGCTTTGGACGGTGATGGCATGGGCTTCTTTCTCGGTTAATTGACGGGACCATGCGACCCGCTGGGCGGGGTCGGCGCCGGGGCCGGTGCTGTTATATTCGGCATACCGAGCCGTCTTTTCGCGCTGCGGCCTGCCCCAATTGTGCCAGCCCTCCGGACGCACCGCCTCGCTCATATAAGTGTTCAGAAAAATCACGCACGCCCAATCCCGCCAGGGCCGGCCCAAATAGCTGCGGACAGCCGGCTCGCCGGTGATGCGGCAATTGGAAAAGACAAAGCCGAAAGGCTGGTCTTCGGGTGTCGATGCGGCGGTGATATAACTGCTACGAAGGCAATGAATGCGGCAGTTTTCAAAAAAGGCCGTACCGCCTCCGAAAATAAAATCACAATCGCCGACAATCGTGCAATTTTCATAATAATGCCGTCCTTGATGGTCCAGCAGAGTATCCTGATGGCCCAAAAAGCGGCAGTTGCGAAAGACTGTCCGGTCGCCGAAGACCGCCAGCGCAACGGCCTGGCCGACGGGGCCGGCGGAGTTTTCAAAGGTGATATTCTCGGCGGTAAAATCATCGGCCTCTATCGTAACCGAGGGCGTGCGAAAGGTGCCAATCTCGTTGCCCTGCTCGTCTTTGATGCCGGCATACAAATCAAAAGTCAGAATCGTTTTTTCCGCGTCACGCCCCACGAACGCGACAAAAGGTTTTTGACGCGGCACCACAATCCGCTCTTTATAGATGCCCGGCTCAATGCAGATGATGACCGGACGGGCGCTGCCGTCGGGGACATCGTCCACCGCCGCCTGGATACTGGTATAATCACCCTTGCCGTCGGTGCGGACCACTTTGACAACCGGCACAGAGAGCCCCGCTGCCGAGAGCGGTACACGGCGGTCAATGTCCAGCGTTTTTTTCAGCCATGCAACAGCCTTGTCAAGGTAACCCGGATGCCGGGCGTCCCATTCGGTGATGCGATGGCCGGCCCCTTCGATTGTAATCAGTTCACACGGGGCGTTGTAATGCTTTAGTTTGGCCATAAATTCAAGGGACTGAGAATACGGCACGCTGTTATCCTCGGTGCCGTGAATCAGCAAAAACGGCGGCAGGCCGGCATTGACATAGGTCAGCGGCGAGATCGCGCGAAGGGTTTGTCG
>JAAYQH010000259.1 GCA_012519365.1 Planctomycetota bacterium
ATACGATGAAGCCCCCGTTGATTGCGATAGGCGAAGCGATTCACGCCTCGATTCCCAAAACAGGACAGATTATGCGCGAGCTGGACGCCCTCGGGCCGGACGCCTATACGAGCCCCAGCGGACCGCTGGATTATATCCGCGCCTTAATCGAACAGCAGGCCGAGGACGGCGCCGCCTACATCGCCGTTAATCTTGATGCCTTCGGCGAAAGCGATCCCCACCAGGCGGTGCGGATGATGGTTCAGTATGCCCGTTTGGTGCGCCAATGGGGCAAAGGGGTGCCGTTGTGTGTGGACAGCAGCAACGATGAGGTGCTTAAAGCCGGTCTGAAGGAATGGTATAATACCGATCAACCCGTCAAGCCGCCGCTGCTGAACTCGATTAAGGTCTACACTGCCGACGCGATGATGCCGCTGAAAAAAGAATACGATTTTGCCTTCATCGGCCTGCTGGTCAGCGAGGATAAACCCACCGGTCCGGGCGGTTCGCATTCGGTGGAGGAATTGTTTAGCCTGGCCAAGACGCTCTATAACAAAGCCATGCAGTACGGTTTTAAGCCGGAAGAGATTTTCTTTGACTCGACGGTCTTTCCGATTGCCATCGATATGCCGATGGACCCGGGTGTGCCGGGCTATACCTATCGGGCGTTTGAGACGATCAAACGCATCAAAAGCGATCCGCAGTTGAAACACTGCCATTGTTCGCTGGGCATCAGCAATTGCTGTCGCGATTTGCCGGGCCGCAAGATCGGAATCTGTCGGGCCTATGTTGCCAAGGCGATGGAATACGGCCTGGACGCCGGCATCGTCAACACTGCCCATCATTACGGACTGAAAGATCCCGACCCCGAACTGCTCGAACTCATCGACGCCTATGCCAAGATGGACGGCTCACCCGAACGGCTTAATGAGGCGATGAGGTTGATGAGCCAATTCTGTGCCTCAACGCGAAAAGCATAATGGCGGGGTGACGGCCTGCCCGGCAGATCGCCGCGAGGCAGACGCGTTTGTACGTTTTTTGTGACCTCCAATGTGGATGATGGCGCCCTTGGGGGCGTTGGCCCCCAAAAGAGGCAAAAATTGTCAGTGGTTTTTCGGGGTTTAGGGGGGCGTGTCAAATTCGATTTTGGAGGCCCCCAGCAGCGTACCGGTGGCGTAGGCAGCATCGACAAGGGCGATTTGATAATCAGCCAGGGCGGCGATTTCCGCGCGTTGGGCATCGGCCAGTTGTGTTTGGGCTTCCAGGACGTCGGTGCTGGTGCGCTGGCCTACTTCAAACTGCCGCAATTCGGCCTCATAAAGACGAGCCTGCAAAAGCGTATTCTGGCGGCCGGCCAAAATGCGCTGCCAGGCGGCTTCAAGGGTGTCGATGGCATTGAGCACTTCCACCTCAATCAGCGAACGGCGGCTTTCCTTATCGGCCAGGATCTGTGCCCGCTCATAAAACGCGCCGAGCAGTCGGCTTTTGGCCGCTTCGTTGCCCAGAGGCACGACAACCTGGACGCCGAGGCGCTGATCGGCAAACCGATTCTCGCCGAGCATATCGTAGGAGGCGCTTCGTGTGGCCCCCAGACCGGTGATGGTGTAGGTGTAATCCAGATTGACCAGCGGCAGCGCCTGATTGCGAAGATAATCAATGGTACTGACCTGCCGGGCAAGCTGCAGTTCGGCCTCGAGCAGTTCGGTGCGGTTTTCCTCGGCCAGACGTATCAGCGAGGCGGGCTCCAGGTCGTAATAAACCGGATCCGGTGCGGTTTCCAGTCGAAGGCGAATGGGGGAATCGGGCAAAAAGTCTGGTTGCTGCAGACGCTGCTTCAGTTCGCGCTGGCGGATGCGCGTATCGTTTTCGGCCAGAATTATCGCTTCAATCTGGGTTGCCAGTCCCGCCTCGGCGCGGAGAATCTTGATAGGCGCGTGTGAGCCGGCCTGGACAAACCGTTTGGCCCGTTCCAGTTGGGCCTCGGCCAGGGCATACTGCTGCTGGCGGACGGTGAGCACTTCTCGCGCGGCATACAGATGCCAGTACGCCCGTTCGATCTCAGCCAGTATGCGGATGATTTCCAGTTTTGTCCGTACGTCGGCGATTTTCCGATCGTAGCGTGCTACGCGGATCGAATGCAGTGTGTTGCGTCGGCCGGCGTTGCGCAGCAGCGGCTGACTGATGGAGGTGAGAAAGCCGCTGCTGTAGGCGGGATTGAGGATGGCGAAGGTGTTGTTGGTTTTGCTCCAGTAGTCGGCCATGGAAAACTGAAGTGTTCCGCCGGTTTGCAACGGCATCTGAACGCCCAGACTGGTTTGTGTGCGTTCTTCTTTAGAGGCGTTCAAGAGGGTGGGTGTGGGCGAGTCGGTTTTGGTGTAATTGACAGTGCCGGAAAAGGCCGCCTCAAACTTGGCTTCTTCAGCCTGGACAGCGGCTTGGGTGATTTTCGGGCTGATCAGGGCCGTCTGGATATCCAGATTGTTTCGCAGGGCCATCGCCCGGCACTGCTCAAGAGTTAACGTGACCTGCCCGTCGTTCGGGTCGGCAAACAGGGGCGCCGGCGTCGGTTCGAATGTGTCAAGATGCCGCCCTTCCGGCAGCGGCATGGGGGCGATTTGGCTAAACGGCTCCGGTTCAAAATGCCGCTGGTACGGGTCGTCCAGTCCGCAGCCGTACAGACTCAGTGTGCAGAGCATGAGTATAAGCGCTGAAGAATATCGCATAGTCACCCTGTAGAACTTGCATTTACCAGTGGGCAGTTGGCATTCACCGTTTGACGTTCCGTATTCGTCATTTGCCGTATTTGAGGTTTGAGCGTCGAAAGTGAAGATTTTCCATCGCCCCTTTCTTCTCTGTCTATTCATGCTATTCATGGCGCAGGGCCTCGATGGGGTTTAGCCGTGCGGCCTTCATTGCCGGGAACATACCGAAGACGATACCGACGCCGCCTGAAAAGCCAAATGCCACAGCGATAGCCCAGCCGGGGATTTGCGCCTGTTCCATCAGCGGCGCGGAGTTGGCAATGGTGCGGGCCAGCAGTTGCCCCAATCCGACGCCGAAAAAGCCGCCGATCATACACAACACCACCGCCTCGACCAGAAACTGGGTCAAAATTGCCCCCGGTCGTGCCCCGACGGCTTTACGCAGGCCGATTTCACGGGTGCGCTCCGAGACCGAGACAAGCATAATGTTCATAATCCCTACCCCGCCGACCAGCAGCGAAATACTGACGATTCCGGCGGCCACCAGCGTGATCATTTCCATGACCTGCTTGAAGCGGCGGACTTCGCTTTCCATCAAAAACACGCCGAAGTTGTCCGGATCGCCGGGCTTGAGGCCGCGGGTTTGCCGCAGAAAAAAGCGTATCTCGGCCCGTGCCTCTTCGGCACGAGTCGAATCTCGACAGCTTGCCATCACTCGAATCCACGGCCTGTAAAGCAGTTTGGCGGCGGTGGTATAAGGAATGTAGGCGTCCAATTGCTCGCCTGCCTGGCCGAACAGCATCGCGTTGTTGGGTTTGTCATCGACCATGCCTGCGACCACATACGAGTTGCTGCCGAGTTGGATGATTTGCCCGGCGCAGTCTCGATCCATCCGGAGTTTGTCGCGAAGCTGCGTGGTGATGATACAGACATAACGGCCCTGAGTCTCATCGAGCAGTGAGAAGGGGCGGCCAACAACGATGGGACGGTTTTCAATCTTGAACCAACTGGCATCCACTCCCGTTACCGAGACCGCATCGACGGTGTGTTCCATAAACCGTCCCGGCAAACGGCCGAGGGAGGTCATCAAAGACAGATATTCAACCGACGGGCAATGTTCAAGCAGGCCGTCGAACTGTTCCGGCTCAAAACGAATCTGTTCATAGGCGATGTTTTTTTGCCGACCGGTCTGGGGACGTTCCGGCCAGATAAAGATTTTGCGCGTGCCGAACGATTCGAAGTTTTCCAGAATCCTGCGATTCATCCCTTCCAGGGCCGCGATGACCGCCGCTACCGAGGCGACACCGATGATAATGCCAAGCGTTGTGAGCAGGCTGCGGGTTTTGTTTACCCAGATTTGCCCCACAGCCAGCAGGGCACTTTGCAGAATCAGTCTGGCCAGATACAGCGGAAACAGCAAGAAATCTTTCATCGCGCCGCTCCTTCTATGCCGAGGCGATGGCCGTCTTGCCGGGTCATATCTTGCTCGGCGGACAGGTCGCTGACGATTTGGCCGTCGCGCATTCGCACGATCCGCCGCGCCCGGGCGGCGATATCCGCTTCGTGGGTCACTATAATGATGGTCTGTCCCTCGGCGTGCAGTTTTTCAAACAGTTTCATGATGCCCTCGCTGGTGGCCGAGTCGAGGTTGCCGGTCGGCTCGTCGGCCAGCAGCAGACTGGGTTGATTGACCAAGGCACGGGCGACGGCAACGCGTTGTTTTTCGCCGCCGCTGAGTTGGTTGGGTTTATGTCCGATTCGCTGGCCCAGGCCGACCCGATTGAGGGCCTCTTTGGCCATCTGGCGCCGTTTCCAAAACGGAACATGTGAATAAATCAGCGGCAATTCGACGTTTTTCAGGGCGCTGAGCCGTCCCATCAGTTCAAACGATTGAAACACAAACCCGATCTGTCGATTGCGGATATGGGCCAGTTGCCCCTCGCTCATTCGTGTGGTGTCAATGCCGTTAAGGCGGTATGTTCCCTTGTCAGCACGATCCAGACAGCCCAGCACATTCATCAGGGTGCTTTTACCCGAACCGCTGTGTCCCATAACCGCGACGTATTCGTTGGCATAGACGGTCAAATCAACGCCGCGAAGCGCTCGCACCTTTTCGGCGCCAATGATGTATGTGCGCTCGAGTTGATGCACCTCAATCAACGGGCAGGGTTTGCTCATTGCTGACCTCGAGGGGGACGGGGGTTGTCGCGGGTGTTTGGTTCAATGACGGCGACTGCGTCGGTTTTGTCCTCTTGGCGGACATTTGCGTCGTGTCGGAGGGTCTCAAGAATATTGTACGGACCGACGATGATGCGGTCACCCTCGCTGAGGCCGTCGCGGATAAGGGTGTGGGTCAGATCGCTGGGGCCGATGGCCACCGGCGTGACGATTGCCTTGCCGTCGATAAAGCGAAAGACCACCGGCGTTTCGGTTTTGTGGCGGTTGACCAGCGGATTGTCGTCGCGAATCGCGGCCGGCAGGATGTCCACCTCATAGCCCAGCACTGCCTGGGTGGGCACCTTCAGGACACCGGTGTGACGTTGTGTTTCTATAGCAACCGTGCCGGTCAGGCCGGTATAGAGTTTTTGCACGTCGCCGCTTAAGAGGATTCGTGTGCGATAGTATTTTACGCCGGTCGATGAAAATCGATGCGTCAGGGCGATAGACTCGACTGTGCCTTCAAACTCCTCGTCCCAGAATGCCTGGACGCGAACCCTGGCCGGCTGGCCAATCCGCAGCATACCGACGTTGACCTCATCCACCTCGGCCACCAGCATCATTATGCCCAGGTCGGCCACTTTCATAATGACGGTGCCGGGGTTGTTCATCGTGCCGGTCATCACGACCTCGCCGACCTCGGCGTTAAGTTGTGTAACGATGCCGTCAATGGGCGAGGTAATGGTGGTGTAGCTGAGTGTGTCGCGTGCCTGATCGACGCGGGCCTGGGCGGCCTGAAGGTTATGTTCCATGACAATGAGATTCAGCTCGGCGGCGGTGATGTTGTGGGCGGCCGATTCATATTGGGCATTGAGTTCAAGATATGAGAACTCGGTTTGCTCGAAGGCCGCCTGACTGATGTCGCGACTTTCACGTAAAAGTTTTTGGCGTTCGTATTCCAGTCGGGCTCGATTGACCGTTGCGGCCAGACCTTCCAGTGAGGCCTTTTGGGCGGCGATGCGGGCCTTTTCCACATCAATCTGGGCGTGTTGGGCGTCGCGGGTCGCCTCGGCGCTGCGCAATTGGCTTTCCATATCGGCGGCATCCAGTTGCACCAGCACCGACGGCGGGATTGGCACAGGCGCTGATGGGTCGCCTTTGGTAACTTGGGCGCCTTCCGGATAGGGCAGTTCCAGAATACGCCCTGATATCTTGGCGCTGATTTCGACCTCCGTTTTGGGTTCGATCTGCCCGGGTGCACTGACGACTTCTACAAATTCGCCCCGTTGGACCGTTTCCAAACGCACCACGGGTCCGTTGGTTTGGTTGGCCTTAAGGGTGCGGTTTTTTTGGAATGCGATCAAGCCGATAAAGATTACAATGGCAATACCAATGCCAATACTGAGTTTTTTCACGGACATCCTTTCGATAAACGGTATCCTGTATTTGCCCTTGGAGTCGATTCAGGCGACAACCTTATTTTAGTCCCCCCCAAAAAAAATCCGAGAGTTTTCATATTTATAGTAACACCGAGGAACGGCTAAACGTTACCGTTTTTTTTAAAAAATGAATTTTGGGCGTTCTTTCTTGCAAAATGACAGATTATGATCATATTCGACGGTCACATACCAAATGCAAGTTTATTGTTACGCGGTGGAAGTTTTTATGGCAACGCGGCGGTACAACAAAGAGGCTATGAATAGGGCGTTTGATCTCGAAAATGCCGTGGGGCGATGGATAACGTCGTCCCGTCTGCTTGAGGGGGTAAACGGGCTGTTGCTGGCGGTCTCGGGCGGGGCCGATTCGGTAGCGTTAGGGGTTGTGCTGCATCGTCTTGCGGCTGCCGGTCAGGTCAAGGGGCGACTGGTCGTCGGACATGTCAACCATAGCCTGCGCGGCGAGGAATCCGACGCCGATGCGGAGTTTGTGCGACAATTGGCTGAGCAATTGGGCCTTGGGTTTATGAGCCGACGGGTGGATGTGTTGGGCTATGCGCAGCGGCACAAACTGTCGATTGAGACTGCCGCGAGGTGTTTGCGGCTGGGGGCGCTGTCGGCAATGGCTCGACAGGCTGAGTGCGAGGCAGTTGCGACCGGCCACCAGGCCGACGACCAGGCCGAAACCCTGGTGCATCGGCTACTGCGCGGCACGGCTCTTCGCGGGCTGTGCGGCATCCGACCGATGACGATACTCTATGGTCGACGGTTTGTCCGTCCGCTGCTGACGGTTCGGCGTGAGGATATTGAGGCGTATTTGAGCCATCGCAATCTGGCGTGGCGTGATGATGCGACCAATCGGTCGTGTGCGTTTACGCGAAATCGCATTCGCCATCGGCTGCTGCCGGAACTGCTCAAGGGCACGCCTGACGGGGTTGATCTGTTGCTGCGTCTGGCCGAGCAGAGCCGACAGGCCCAACAGCGAGTGGAGACCAAAGCCAATTTGCTCAGCCCCATCGCGAAGGGCGAGCACCAGCTGACCTATGACCGCGAGTCGTTTGACCGCCAATCGCCGTGGGTGCAGGCCGAGGTGATCAGTCGGGCGATTTGTACACTTGGCGGGGGATTACGGGATGTGACCTGTCGTCATTATCAGGAACTGATGGCCCGCGCTGGGCGTTCAGAGTCGGCGAAAATGACCTGGCCGGGCGGGGTGTCGGCGGAGGTGGAGGCAAAGACGCTTATGTTTTCGAAATCTGCTGAGAAAGTTGCCCTTTTTCCTGCCGAACCGGTGGCGGTACCTGCAGGAAAAGTCGTTACTTTTGGTCCTTATGAAATCCAGACTTGTTATATTGATTTTATGGACAAAACGTTTTCTGATTTCCTGCACACCAAAGCCATCGGAACCGAATGGCTGGATGCCGAGCGGATTGAGGGTTCGTTAATGGCGCGTTCCATTCGGCCGGGCGATCGGTTTTGGCCTTTGGGGTTGGGCGGTGAGAAGAAGGTTGCCCGCTTTTTGCAGGATTCTCAAATTGATAAAGCAAACCGAACACGGGTTTTTGTGTTGACTGATGCAGTTAAAATCCTCTATCTGGCTCCATTACGCCTTGATGAACGGGCAAAAGTGTCAGGCCGAACAAAAAAAGTACTCCAAGTTGCCGTGTCGTGTCCGGCGATAAAAGTTTTTGAGGGTGTAAATACCCAGCTGTGATTTTGGGCAAAAAATCTTGACAGGCGGAGAGGTTGGCTCTACAGTACAGACTTTGTGAATCCGTATGACTGCGGAGAGTGTATGCAAAAAGAGTGTTAACGTCTTTCGAAAAGGAGATTTTCGATGGCAGCAAAGGTTGCAATTAATGGATTTGGACGTATTGGTCGGGCGGTTGCGCGTCTTATTATGGATCGCAAAGACCTGGAATTGGTCGCAATCAACGATCTGGCCGACAACAAGAGTCTGGCTCACCTGTTTAAGTATGACACTGTTTTCGGGCCGTGGAAGGGGACGGTGGAGGCCAAAGAAGACAGCATTATCATCAACGGCAAGGTCATCAAGGCGCTGGGTGTCAAGAATCCGGCCGAGTTGCCGTGGGGTCAGATGGGCGTGGATGTGGTCGTTGAATCGACCGGTATCTTCCGCGAGAAAAGCTCTCCCAAGGGCGGGTACGGCGATCACGTCAAAGCCGGTGCCAAGAAGGTGGTTTTGACCGTTCCGGCCAAGGACAATATCGAGGCGACGGTGGTGCTGGGCGTGAACGACGATATCATTACCAAGGCCACCCAATTTATCTCGAATGCCAGCTGCACTACCAACTGTCTGGCGCCGCTGACGAAGGCCCTGAACGATGCGTTCGGCGTGGAAAAAGGCCTGATGGTTACCGTGCATGCCTATACCAACGATCAAAACGTATGTGATCAGATTCACAAGGATCTGCGTCGTGCACGTGCTGCGGCGCAAAATATTATTCCGACCACGACCGGTGCGGCCAAGGCGGTCGGCAAGGTCATTCCCGAACTGAACGGCAAACTGGACGGCTATGCCCTGCGGGTGCCGGTGATTACCGGAAGTTGCGTGGATTTGGTGGCCGACCTGAAAAAGGAAGTGACCAAGGACGAGGTCAACGCCGCCGTCAAGAAGGCCGCCGAAGGCCCGCTGAAGGGGATTTTGGCCTATTGTGATGAGCCGATCGTCAGCAGTGACATCATCGGCAACACCCATTCGAGCATTTTTGATTCGCTGTGTACGATGGTGCAGGGCAAGACGGTTAAGGTTGTCAGTTGGTATGACAACGAGTGGGGTTATTCCTGCCGTACCGTTGATATTATCGAAAAAATCGCAAAAATGTAAGTCGTGAATTCGCCCGTTCGGGCGCGATGATTGATATGGATTTAAAAGCCCGCGCCTGGCCGCGGGCTTTTCTTGCTTACAGATGCAAAGCCAACGTTGTTTCGTCGGCGTTACAAAGGATTGTTTGAAAGGGGATTGATATGGCCAAGAAAACGGTTGCAGATATTGATGTAAAAGGGAAAAAAGTGCTGATGCGGGTGGATTTCAATGTTCCGTTGGACGACCAACAGAACATCACCAACGACAACCGCATTGTGCAGGCGCTGCCGACCATCAAGCACGTGCTGGATCACGGCGGCGCGGTGATTTTGATGAGCCATCTGGGGCGTCCAAAAGGCGAACCGGACCCCAGGTATTCGTTGGCGCCGGTTGCCAAACGGCTGGGTGAATTGCTGGGCAAACCGGTGCTGTTTGTCAGTGATTGCGTTGGGCCGGAGGTGAAAGCCAAGGCCGCTGCACTGAAGCCGGGGGATGTGCTGCTGCTGGAAAATCTGCGGTTTCACAAAGAAGAGACCATCAAGGACAAGGCCGCCAAAGAAGACGCTCAACTGCGTCAGGCCAAGGATGCATTTGCCCGGCAGCTTGCCGAATTGGCGGATGTGTATGTCAACGATGCGTTCGGTACAGCCCACCGTGACAACGCCTCGATGTACACCGTGCCGCTGATGATGGAAGGCAAAGACCGGGTCATCGGCTTTTTGATTGAGAAAGAGCTGAAGTATCTTGGCGAGACGCTTGAGAATCCGGAGCGTCCGTTTGTGGCGATTTTGGGCGGGGCCAAGGTGTCCGACAAAATCGGCGTGATTGAGAACCTGATGCGCAAGGTCGATTGCATTCTTATCGGCGGTGCGATGGCGTATACATTTTTCAAAGCGCAGGGCAAAAGCGTCGGCAACAGCCTGTGTGAGACGGATTTTGCCGACAAGGCCGCCGAGTTGCTCAAGCAAGCCGAGCAGATCGGCTGCGAAATCGTTCTGCCGGTGGATACAGTGGTGGCCAAAGAATTCAAGGCCCATGCTGAGCACAAGGTCGTCGAGGGCGACATCGAAGACGGCTGGGAAGGACTGGACATTGGGCCCAAGACGCAGACGCTGTTTGCCGAGAAGGTAAAAAGCGCAAAGACCATCGTCTGGAACGGGCCGATGGGCGTGTTCGAACTGGAGCCGTTTGACGCCGGCACCAAGGCGGTGGCCTTAGCGGTGGCCGAGGCCACCGACAAGGGCGCTCGCAGCATCATCGGCGGCGGCGACAGTGCCAGCGCAATTGCTCAGCTCGGCCTGCAGGATCGGGTCAGTCATATCTCCACCGGCGGCGGCGCGAGCCTGGAGTTTCTCGAGGGCAAGAAGTTCAAATGTCTCGAAATTCTGGACGAGAAATAACTGCTCCTATCAAGAGACACAGATTGACACGCGATTGACACAGAGGAACACCCCATAGACGCTGTGAAATCGGTGCCAATCTGTGTCCGAAAAAAAACATTGAAACGATGAACAAACACAGACTGCCAAAGGCCGGGACATTTCAGATTGTGCCGTCGGTGCTGAGTGCCGATTTCGCCAATCTGGCTTCGGAAATCGCGCAGGTCACGGCCGTCGGGATCGAGGTGGTGCATCTGGATGTGATGGACGGGCACTTTGTGCCGAATCTGACCTTTGGTCCGCCGGTGGTGGCCTCCATTCGCAAGTGTACCGATGCGGTGCTGGATACCCACCTGATGATCACCCATCCGGAGACATATGCGGAACGGTTTGCCGAGGCCGGCAGTGACCACATCACCTTTCATATCGAAACCGTCAGCGACCCGAAGGCGTTTGTCAAGACGCTTCGCGGGCTGGGGGTCTCGGTGGGGGTGACCTTAAATCCCGCCACACCGGTCGAGGCGGTTAAAGAGGTCGCGCCGTTGTGCGATATGGTGCTGGTGATGACGGTCAATCCCGGCTTTGGGGGGCAGTCGTTTATGGACCAGGCGGCCCGCAAGTGCATTCGTCTGCGTCAACTTGTCGGGCCGGAGGTGCGAATTGAGGTGGACGGCGGCATCGACCCGACGACCATCGGTACGGCCAAACGCTACGGGGCCGATACCTTCGTGGCTGGCAATGCTATTTTTGGCACATCCGATCGCGCTGCGGCTATCGCGGCACTGCGAGGGGCGATTGAAAAATAAATCTCAAACGGGTTTGGCAAAAACCGCAAAGCCCATGAGGGGCGTGAAGCAGACATAAAGAAAACCCCTTTGCGCACAGGGTGTCCTTCATGGTCAAATGTGGTAAAGAAAATGATCGCTATGGCAAAAAATAAAAAAGCAGGGTGGGATGGATTTTCACTCAAACCCCGCAAGGAGATGCCTGAAGGGTTGTGGCTGTCGTGTCCTTCCTGCCGGAATATGCTGTATCGCAAAACTGTCGATCAGAATCTCGGCGTTTGTCCGGAATGTTCTTATCACTTTCGAATTGACGGTCCGACCCGCATCGCTCAGCTTGTTGATGAAGGGACTTTCGAAGAATTGGCGCAGGACCTGGCCAGCAGCGACCCGCTTTCGTTCGTCTGGGGTGATAAGCAGTACAAGGAACGCATCAAAGCCGATCCGGACAACAATCGGGCACACGAGGCCCTGCTGGTTGGTAAAGCGTTTATTCGCGGACGCGGGGTGATGTTGGCGGCGATGGATTTTTCGTTTCTGGGCGGCTCGATGGGGATGGTTGTCGGGGAAAAATTCTGCCGCGGCGTGGAACGGGCCATTGAGGAGAATCTGCCGTTGGTTGTGGTCAGTTGCTCCGGGGGGGCACGGATGCACGAAGGGGTGGTGGCCCTGCAGCAAATGGCCAAGACCAGCGCCGCACTGGCACGCTACGACGAAGCGGGGGGGCTGTATATCTCCGTCCTGACCGATCCGACCACCGGCGGTGTGGCGGCCAGTTTTTCGATGCTGGGCGATGTGATCATTGCCGAGCCGGGGGCGTTGATCGGCTTTACCGGCCCACGCGTCATCCAGCAGACCATCAAGATCGAACTGCCCGAAGGCTTTCAGCGGGCCGAGTTCCTGCTGGAGCATGGATTTATCGATATGATTGTTCATCGCAAAGACCTGCGCAGCGAACTGGGACGGCTGATTGACTATTTTGGAAAATAAATCTGCGAATTCGGATGAATTTGAGTTGTTTTTTTGACCGAGGAGGGGTAGTCTGAAAGGGTATGGGGGGCTTGAGATCCTGCAGTCGGCGCCAGAGGGCTGTTGAGGGCGGGGTCATAATGTCAGACGGGACTTTATTAGGTTAGGGGGATTGCGGATGAAGGCCACAGGGGTGTGTGTTCTGGCGGTGTATCTTTCTGCCTGCAGCTCATTGATTTTCGCCGTTGAACCGATGGATTATCTGGATTTTCGAGATGTAGTGCGCGATGCCAAATCCAAGGTTTTTCCGGCAGTCATTTACATTAAGTGTCTGCGTGAAAGCCATGAAAGCGGCAAAAAGATCAACGAGTCTGTCAGCGGAAGCGGGGTGATTATCTCAGCGGACGGCGAAGCGCTGACCAACTGGCACGTAGTGGACAAGGCTGTGGAAGTGCGGTGCCTGCTGTACGACGGCCGGGCGATGGAAGCGACGGTGGTCGGGACCGATCAGGATACCGATCTGGCCTTGATCAAGCTGACCGTGGACGAGGGAGAGTCGGTGCCCTTTGCGGCGTTGGCTGATTCGAGCCTGCTGACCGAAGGGGATTTTGTGATGGCGATGGGCGCACCGTGGGGCATGAGCCGGTCGGTTTCCATCGGGATCGTGTCCTGTACGCGTCGATATCTGCCGGAAAACAGCGAATACAGCCTCTGGATTCAGACCGATGCGGCGATTAGTCCCGGCAACTCCGGCGGGCCGCTGGTCAATACCGACGGGCGGGTGGTGGGGATCAATTCCCGCGGGATTCTCTATGGGGGTGATATAGGCTTTGCGCTGCCGTCTGAAACCCTCCTGATTGTTGTGCCGCGGTTGCGTCAGTTCGGCAAGGTTAACTGGAGTTGGCTGGGGCTTCAGCTTCAGCCGCTGCGGGATTTTGAAAAGAATGTGTATTTCGAGGTGTCCAGAGGGGTCATTGTCGGGCAGACCGAGCCGGACAGCCCGGCGTCCCGTGCGGGCATCCAGGCCCGTGACCGAATTGTAGCCATTGACGGACGGGCTGTCACAGCAACGAACGCCGAAGATTTGCCTGCCATTCGACGCCAAATCGGACTGCTTGCCAAGGGTAAAGCCATTGAGGTTGAACTGATCCGCAATGACAAGCCTACGTCGCTGGTCATCGAACCGACGGAAAAAGGGCGGCTCGAGGGTAACGAACTGGATTGTCCGCGGTGGGACATGACGGTTAAGGCCATTAACCGGTTTGCCAATCCGGATTTGTATTTTTATAAGAAAGAAGGTGTGTTCATCTTCGGCATCAAGTATCCCGGCAATGCTCAGAACAGTGCGTTGCAGGAGCAGGATATTATTCTTCAGATCGACGGCACTCCTGTGACAAGCCTGGAGGATGTTCGCAGGATTCACGCCGAATCGCTCAAAACCGTCCACGAAAAACCGCGGCTGGTCTTTTCGGTCTTGCGAAAAGGGACGTTGCGGATGTGCGTGCTGGATATATCACGGGATTACGAGAAAGAATAGCTGCTTTTAACAGATAGATGTTTTTAACAGGAGGAAAAGACACATGCGTAACCTAATTGTTATTCTGAGTGTTGTAAGCGGTTTAGTGGGCGGTCTATGCGGGGCGGTCGAAACGACGGACCTGACGGCGGCGGATAAAATAAAATTGGCCGAGACCTTTGCCGACAGCATAGTTCGGGTCGAATATCACCTGCAATATGACAAGGGGCAGCCCCCGGTGATTGACGGGTATGCGGAGCGATGCCCCCATTGCGGCGAGTTTCACAATATCGGCGACGGCAGAACGTTCGTGGAGCAAGAGCGGCCGATGGAAGTGGCCGGGTATGTGGTTGCCCCGGATAGGGTGGTGTGTACCGATTTGATGGTGCACCCGCGGTTTGTCAGTAAGGTTGTGGTCGTTTATAAGAATCAGCAGGTGCAAGCGAGAACGGAACGCGTGTTTACGCATCATTACGCGGTATGTTTGAAGTTGGAAAAGCCGCTCGAAGGGATTAAACCCATCGCTTTTAAGCCTGTCGAAAAAGGGCCGTTCTTTCTGGTGTCGTTTGACAATGCCAACGGGCGATGGTGTCGGTCGGTAACGCCGCTGGAATTGAGCGGGCTGACGATTGACGCGGACGGGTCGAGTTACTACGGCGCCTCCGGGCGTGGGATTGTGATCGATAAAACGGGGGTCGCGGCGGGCTTGCTTATGAACGGTCGTCTGCCGACCGATGGGGCCTGGCAAGGCTCGCCGCTTCAGTGGGACGGGATGTCGGCGAATGAACTCAATTCGCAGTTTAAGCGCATCGGGGCGATTGCGGATGCGGCACTGCTGCGGGTCAAACTGAATTTTAGAAGCCCCCAATCCGCCGGCCGGCGGGAGAGATATTCTTTCATGCCCCGTGCGGACGAGAACGCGACGGAACTG
>JAAYQH010000260.1 GCA_012519365.1 Planctomycetota bacterium
CCGATGACAAAGGTGCGCAGTGAGCTGCCCTGTCACGGCGGCCGCATCAATCTGGGCGCCTATGGCAGCACGGAACAGGCCAGCCGAAGCCCGTACGAAAAATGCTGTATGCAGTGCCTGCCGGGCGATTTCAACTACGATTGCCTGATCAATCTGGAAGATTTGGCTATTTTTATGGAAAACTGGCTCCGCTGCAATCTGCTGCCCCGCCACTATTGTATTTGAAACCCGACAGCGGACAGCAAGACCGGCGACAGGGGTTATTCATAAAAACGCTCTCCCAAGTCGCCTTTGCGAAGGGTATAGCGCGGACGAGAAGTAGAAGCACCTGGCGGTGCTGCGTTGACGACGGCAGCAAAGAGCCCAAGCATAGCGTGCAGGTCGTCGGCCGAGACAAACTCGGACCCAATTTGACCGGTGCGAACGTTGCGGTTGTGGTAATTGCCCAGCGGGATGCAAATGGCACCACAGACATATCCGAAACGCGAAAAGACGGACGCCTCGCACGTTCCGGCATCCATCAGTTTGCGCTGAAAGCGAAAGGTCTTGTCTTGCTTTTGAAGCGACGCAGCCGCATCCAGCAAAAACGCCGTTACAGAGGGGTCGAAAATGCTTGTCCGGTCGCCGACACGAATAATGACCCCGTCGCCCATTTTGGCCGTAGGCAACACGGAACTGGTTTCAATGCTCAGAACACAGGTCTTTTTGGACAGCACGCCGCTGCGGCAGAGATGTTTGGCACCGTGCAGGCCGGCTTCTTCGGCGACGGTGAAGCATGCGGTTACTTTTTTGCGGACACCTCGGCGTTGCAGTTGGTCCAATAATGCCAACACCGCCGCACACCCTACCAAATCATCACAGGCGCGACTGAAAATCCGTCCGTTTCGAACCTGGCAGCCAGGCAAATCCCACATTCCGATATCGCCGCGGCGAACGGGACCGCTGATGTGCAGCCGGACACGTTTGCGGCGAAAAGACGGGTCGGCCTGGACGCTTGCAACTCGACCGCGGACCTGTCCCTCATCGGTAAAAAACCGAACGCCGGCTTCTTTGAAATACGCCTTATCCACCCCGCCGTAAAAGACGGCCCGCGCGGTCGTGCCGCGTGCATCGGCAGAGACAATAAAACCAGGGTGATCCATATGGGCACAAAACGCCAGCCGAGTATCGGGACAGCCGTGGCCATAGACAGCGATAAGATTGCCCATGGAGTCGCAGGAAAGGGCAATGTTGCGAACAGCGCAGAATTGCTCGATATAGCTGCGCACGTGCTGCTCGCGAAACGGCGCTGTCGGACAGGCCAGTATGCCGCGAACAATGTCGGCAATATCAGAAGGCGTTTGCGTGCTCATTAAGAAAACCTGAGAGTATCGTTATCCGGTGCCCTGCCGCCATTCCGCCCGCAGCAGATCGGCAGCTTGCTGAATGGTTCGACGCGAAAAATCAAACGGCACTCCCGCCGCGGCGAACAACGCCGGCAAAGGACGACTGCCGCCCAGGGCCAGAGACGCTTTGTAATCCCGCAGCGCTGCGTCAAAATCCGTCAACGCCCGCCGCCATATTCCCAACGCCCCTAACTGGGCAATACCGTATTCGATATAATAAAACGGAACCTGGAAAAAGTGCAGAATTCGTTGCCACATCGTTCCGCGAAAGGCCTCTAAACCCAACCAGTCGAGGACATCCTGCCCAAAACGGTTTTGCAGTTCAATCCATTTTTCCCGTCGCTGCTGAAGGGTATGACCCGGCGTTTCATAGAGCCAATGCTGAAAAGCGTCGTTGGCCGCAACCGACAGCAGAAGTCGAACGGTCATCTCGGCCACGTGCCGCTGACGCCGCCGCAATTGATCGGCGGTATAAATGCCGTCCAGCCGCGCACCGCCCAGCCGCTCCATACTCATTGAGGCGACCTCGCAAAACTCCATCGGCGGGTGGCGATAGGCCGTCAATGGCAGCGGCGCACAAGCCAGCGTATGAAACGCATGACCGCTCTCGTGCAGCAGGACACGCACATCATCGTCGCTGCCGGCGGCGTTCATAAAAATAAAGGGCTTGCGGGCTTCGTCAAGCGTGCATTGAAAACCGCCGGGGGCCTTGCCCTTGCGGCTGAGCAAATCGAGTAAGCCCTCTTCCTGCAGCTGGGCGAACTGCCGTCCCAGTTCCGGATCGAGACGCTCAAAGACCGTGCGAATCGCTGGGGCAAATTCCTCGGGTCGGTCAAAGGGCCTGAGCGGCTCTTGCCCCTCGGAATCGGCCACTAAATCCCACGGCCTCAATGAGGTCAATCCCATTTCGTCGGCACGACGTTTCCACATCTCGTGCTGAAGCGGCACCAGCACCTCGCTGGCTGCGGCGTGAAAGGCCTTGCAGTCCTGCGGCGTATAGTCGAAACGATGATACTGACAAAACTTGTAATCGCGATAATCAGCAAAACCGACGTTACGCGCGATGTGGCCTCGCAGATCGAGCATTTGGTCGAAGAGAGCCTCGAGCTTGTCAGCGACATTCTGATAACAATCAGCCATTACCAGCCAGGCGTTTTGACGCCGCTGACGATCGGGCTCGTACAAATACGTACCGAGTTTGCTGAGTGTGACTTCCTGTCCTTCAAACGTCGCGGTTAAGCCGCCGGTTACCGTCTGGTAGTCCTGGCTGAGCATCGCCTCTTGGGTCTGCAAAGGGATGTTCTTCTCGCTGAAGATGGCAACATCAGCCTTGATATCGCGATCATAGACGCTGTAAAAGGGGCCGCCGTCGCCGATACGCTTGCGAGCATCCAGATAAACCGTATTAAGTTGATGCTCACAGGCTTGCAATAACGGTTGAACCTGTTCCAGAAATCGCCGATAAGCGGAGGCTCGTTCAGCGTCATCAGTCTGGCAGGCCATTCGAATATACAGAACTGAGCGGTGTTGAAGTACCGCCGCTTCCAGTTCATCACGATGCTGCAAAAACGCATCTATATCGCCGGCGTTGGCCAACGGTCGGGCCAGCAGGTCTTCATATAGGCCTTTGACCTGCCGCGGATCGCTCAAGTCCGCCTGCTCGGGAATAAACCGCCGTTTATGCTCGCGGGGCAACCGACTGAGATCTGCTCCTTTGACACCGCTATCGCTATCCTGCTGCATTTAACGACCTCCATTGTAGGGCTGCGCTGGGGCTTTATCACTTCAGCAATTCGATTTCCGCCTGCTTGGTCCACAGGCCGTTGTCCAACGCGTTTGCCACAGCGGGCGCTTTTTCGGGCAGCTGGTCCAGCCGTGTTAGTTCCATCTCGGCACAGTCGGGATAGACAATGATCTTGCCGGGGATGAGATGATGTTCCACCGCGCGGATGCCGTCGATAGCGCCTTTCATCCCTGAGACCGCGGCAACGGAAATATTGGTATTCAATGCGCCGCTTTGTACCTTTTTGAGCACGGTC
>JAAYQH010000001.1 GCA_012519365.1 Planctomycetota bacterium
AGTCCCAGAAAAAATGTCATCAGGGAAAAACTCGCCAGCCCGCCGGCCATAGCCGCGCTCATAAACTCCGGCCCCAGCCGCGACAAAAACAGCCGATCGGTAAAGGTCATCACCGTCTCGCATGCGTTGGAGACGACCATCGGCAGGGCGATGGCCACCATTTGCCGGATGCCGCCGGGGCCTTCAAGATGTCTTTCCAGAAGTTTAGTCATTGTGCAAATAGTCCATAAATCGGGCGGTAGATATAACCGAAATCACAGCGAAAAGCAACCTAAAGACCCCTCAAACCAGACTGTGGGCGATGTGGTCGATTTTGCGGATATATGCGTCAAGGTCAAACTTGCGTTTCAGTCCGGCGGCATTCATATACCGCACTTTGCCGAAGACCGGACGTTCCGGCCAGGCGCGGTCGTGCTTGCCGAAACACCAGGCCACACCAGCATAGCCGTTTGCATCGCGTCCGTCCAGTTCATATTTATTGTTCAAATACAGCGCCCATTCAAAACCTTTTTGCGGCGTCTTTGTCCACTCAAGGATTTTCTTGCCCCAGTACATCCGCATATAATTGTGCATCTTGCCGGTCAGTATCATTTCCCGTTGGGCCGCGTTCCAGGCCGCATCGTGTGTCCGGGCGGTCTCCAGTTGTTCCAGCGTGTACAGATACTCGCGTTTGTCTTTGGCGTGAATGTTCAGCGTCCGCAGCGGCCAGCGGCGAAATCTGTCCAAAATGCAGATAAGGGCTAAGATTTGATTGAACGTCCAACACGGGATTGTTGCGCTCTTTGTCATACCGAGCCAATTTGTTTTGGATAAATGTCTCCATCTGTATTTTGGCGTCATTGGCCCCGCCGCGGTAGAACGGCGATGGGGTTACGGAGCGATCCACATTCAAGGCAGTAAGCAATGCCGGATCGTTCAAATCAATGCAGCCGGGCAGGTTCAGATCTAAAGCGGTTCTTTTCAGCCGGATCGGCTTAAGCGGTTTTAGAAAGTAATCCAGCCGACGACTAATCCGCGGCCGCAGCGTTCCGGCAGAAAAGTTTTCTTTGTCCGATGCAGCGCATACCGGCACAATCAGATTGGTCGTAACTTCTTCCAGCCGGCAGTCCATTTGCCTTGCCGCCTGGGTTCGCCAGGCGCGTTAAGTCCGCAGGTACCCGTCATCGACAACCGCCGCATCGGCACGTCGGACCAGTGAAAGGACATTTTTCACAGGATCGCCGCGCAAAACAACAAAAGGGATATTGCGTTGGCTCAGTGCCATATAAGTCTGTCGTAACCCCTCCAGCATAAAGGCATAATGCCGCACATTCGCCTCGGGGGCAAACCGCTCAGTCAGTGAAAAACACACCACCACCGGTTTGTTTCGTTGGTTGGCAACCTCAATTGCGCGTTCAAGGGCGTGATTGTCCTCGGCGCGCTGGGCGGCCTGCATCCAATACAGCACATACTCCCGCCGGCGCATCGGCTGGTTATTGAGTTACTCAATGCGTTCCAGCTGACTCATTTGATGCCTTTATCTGTTCTATAACAGAGTTTTTATCCATAGGGGCTAAGGTATTATAGTCATTGATTTGCCAGTCGAATCGGCATAGACTTTTGTAGTCGCACCTGCTGCAGGGCGTCTGTTTTCCCAATCGATAGGGCGTTGCCGTGATGAGGCCGGAACGAATCCGTTCGACCTGTTTGCCGATCAGGTGTCGGGCCCAGCTCAGGATTGCGTCGAATTCCTCAGGCCGCAGAGCACCGCTTTTACTATAACACCCATAGGGTGTACTGTCGTTCGAGACGAAAAAATTATAAAATTGACTCCATTTGCGGGCATTTTTGTCCAATGCCATGGCGTATTGGCCGTTGAAAATCCCCTTTGCTTTTGTGGGGATGGTATTTTTCAATCGTTCAATCTCATCGGGGGTTTTTGTCGCGGGACTGTTCACGATGGGCAGATAAAATGCCCCCGCGACCCTGTCGGCCTGAATTTCATTCCGAAGAACCGAGGCCACCAGCAGATAGATCAAAAGCTGTACATCCAGTCCGTAAAACAGTTTGTCCCAGGTGATTGAACTCCAATTGAGCTTAAAATCAAAAATCGTCGCAACCGTTTGACCGTCTATTTTGGCAGTGTCCAGCCGGTCGATACGGCCTTTAAGCGAAATGTCCTTGTCTGTGTCCAGTGTGCATAAAAAATCATATTCTGCCAAGGCTTGTCGAAACTGTCCGGCCTTTTCCATCTCGGCCAAGACCGGTACAAACCGCCGCAGCACATCAGCGCTCGACTCGATGATATAACGATGATGAAAGTAACGGCGCATAAACGCCGTCATCGTCGGATTGTTCTGAATGGTTTGGTTGATTGTCACATTGCAGAGGTCCATCAGGTCATCAGCCGGAATGGCGGACCACGATAAGCCGCGTTGTTTGAGTTGACCAAACAGCGATTCAAGGACGGAATGATAAAAACTGCCTATATCCAGTGGCTCAAAACGCAAAATCACTCGTTTTTCAAGGTCGAGGATATAATTGGCAAAATGTTTATAGGGGCAGGCTGCGAAGGTCTTCAACCGTGATGCAGAAAAGACGGAAATTCGCTTGAATTGGTCCAGAGCCCGCTCGTTGGTCAACTCGGCATGATTGGTGTAGGTTAACGCACGCATCACATGTTCGGCGGTTTCGCGAATTGGAGCGTGCGACGACGTCAGCGATGCGTGCAGGGCAAAGGCCGCTCCGTCAGTGGAGCTAAAGGGCGGGCGGTCTTTGCCGCAGGCAGCCGCCAGTCGCTCGGCCAGTTCGGCGATGCTTTGGCTTTGCAATATTTTCGTCTGAGTGCCTGCCGCTCGCGGCTGAACATCGGTAAACAGACCGCTGACTCGGTCGAGCCAGATGGAGGGCACAACCGGGGCTCCTTTTTCGTCCACTTGCGGATAACTGATGGCCACATACTCCGATGCCCGTGTCAGGGCGATATAGGCCAAATAATGACGTTTGGAAAGCTGCTGCATCAGCGGTTCGGCCAGGTCCACCCCCTGTTGACGGGCTGCCTGCCGTTCGCTTTGCCCCAGTATATCCGTTGTCGAAAGCGGGATCGGAAACTGATTTTGTGTACTGCCGAGCAAAAACATCGCCCGTATCTCCGGATGGCGGCTCCGCTCAATCGAACCGATCAAGACCTGATCCAGCTTCGGTGGGATGAGTTTGATCGTCAGTGTCGAGAGGGCATCGGTCAGCGTGGAGACAAACACGTCGGTCTGTTCCGGCCGTCCGACAAAGACACGTTCCATTTCATCCAGTACCGCCGTCAACTGAACCCACGTCTGCCGGTGGCCCTGCGAATCGGTCGGGTCGTCCTGCGCCCATCGGGCCAATTGCTTTCGTGCGTCAATGGCCTCAAGAAAATTCCATACCGCCCGCACAAACATTGCCGCCTCGAGAGACTTGGCGTGCGCGTACAAGGTTTCGTGCAGAGGACACAACCACGCAACGACTTTCTTTCGCAGTTGATCTATCGCCTCCTCTTGCCGCGCCCGATCTTCTGCGGCAAATACCCACGGCGACGCATCTGTCCAGTCTTCCTGTTCAATTCCGTATTGCAGACAGTATTGCTCCAACCGTTCAATCTGTTCATTTGTGATATCGGTCAGGCCGCTTTTTAGAAAACACAAAATATCGGTGGTGCAATAGTCCCTGGCCGCGGCCAGCGCCGCCTGAAGGGTCTCGGCCAGGGGATGATGGCGAACCGTGGTCGGACGATCTAAAAAACACGGAATCTCACATCGTGCGAACGCCGATTCCAGATAGGCCCCATACTGTTCCATATCCGGTACAGCTACGGCGATCTGCCGATAACGATAGCCCTTGTTGCGTACCAGTTCGCAGATCCGTCGTGCCGCCCATTCCGCTTCGCTGCGCATATCCGGGCAGCAGACGATATCCACTGCCCCTTTACTGGCCACGACGTCGGTTGTATTCGAGGCCAACGCCGTTTCAATATGCCCCAGGGCCGGCGTCGGGGTAAATCGAAGCGGGCGATTCAAAATTTCAGGGGGCAATACTTCAAAGCGGCATTTGCGAAAAATACCGAGCAAGTCCGCGTAGGTTTGTTCGGTTGTGTAAAACAGTCCTGCCGGATCAAGGGTTTGGGTATCTGTATTGTCGAGGTCAAGTGTTGTCGGATCCAGGCACAAGGCAATGTGCATGGTGTCACAATGTCGCGCCAGTTCCACGAGTATCTGGCGTTCCTGAGCCGTAAAACCCGAAAAGCCGTCCACCCAAATATGCGCCCCGCGAACAAACGGCGAGGCGGCCACATTCCGGCGTGCGGCGGTCAACTCTGCTTCCGGATTGCGCAGCGCTTCGGACGCCTCAAAAAACGCCGCATAGGCCGAAAAGACCACCGCTATATCCGCCCATTTTCGAGCCGCCGTACTGTTGGGCATTTGCGTGCCAATCTGCTTGGCCAATTCGGCAATCTGTTCAGGAGTGCAGTCGGCCTGTTGAAGTTCGGCCAGCAACCCGCTGAGCCGCTCGGCCAGTCCCGGCTGACGGGCGGCCTTGTGATACAGACTCAGATTTTTGGCCTGCTCCAGCAAAATGCGGTATGTGACCATTTGCCGACCCAATCGCGACAGTTCCGTGCCTGTTCGCAGACGCCGATTGAGCCAGAATACCAGCCGATTGAACGACAGCACCCGCAGTCGGCTAAACCCCTCCACACCCGGGTGGGCCAGCACCATTTGTTCCATCTGATATGTGGCCTGTTCCGGCGTCAACAAAATCAAGGGGGTCGTCTGTTCAGCAAGCAGCGATTCGGCCGCCGCCGTGATGCAGCGGGTCGTTTTGCCCGTTCCGCTTCGCCCCAACATAAACCGTATTTTCCCCATTGCCGGCCTGCCTTTGTTTTGAAGGTCTTGTATTTCCATAAATGCTTATACATTTTGCAACGAACCGAGCGCTTTGGCAACAGGAATATCCGATGATTACAACGCCGCTTTTCGGTTAATGTCCCTGCCTTATTTGACGTTATCGTTACAGCATCAGAGCTACCCTTACCTTTTTCAGCCAAAACCACAA
>JAAYQH010000261.1 GCA_012519365.1 Planctomycetota bacterium
CCTGTGCATCGCGGGTAAGGATCTGACTTAACTGATCACTGAAATAGACATCGTATCCCATCGGAGCCATCCCTTCTCCCGGCTGCCAGGACAAGACCAGCGGGCCGGAGGTATCGATATCAATTGCACCGTTGGGGGGGTAGGGATTGCGTGCTTTAGTCGAAGTGGTATAAAATCTCAGTACATCAGCATAAGTGGATGCAATACATATTTCATCAAATTGCGCATAGCGACCGGCCGGTTCAACCCACACTGCCATCGAGATCGCATCGAAATCCAGAAATCCGGCATTGACCAAATGCGGGGCAATAGCCGGCTCGGCATCCAGAGAAGGATTTCGATAAACTGTAACATTGTCGCCCGCTTGACCAAAATCAATGCGAATCACAAACAGCTCTGTATTGGTCGTGGCTGGACCTAACCATTGAAACTGTCTTCCGATATTGGATTCAGACAAATCGCGGTTTCGAAAGGCGCAAACCTGTAAATGGGTGCCGCCGACATCATTACCAACATAAAGCACCGCTCCCTCGTCGCCCAAATTGCCCCGTTTAAGCTCGAAGGCATAAAATGGCGAAGCGTGCGAAATCTTCATGAGATAACTGATGTAAATGGACTGGCCGGGCCTGCCGATTCGCCCTTGATTATTAATATAATCAGCAAACGGACCGTTGGGGTCGGTATCGAGAAAACGTCCGATTCGCGCCCCTTCCCATACCGGTACGGTAACTTGCAGAGAGCCGCTTAAATCCTGAAAAGAGGCGGGCGCACCGCTATAAATCAGACTCTCGGAACGCACCGCTGTCAAGGCAAGATTGCCGCCGCCCGCGCCCCATGCCCCGACGAAGCCGTGGCAAGGCGTTGTATTATCCAACAACGCGCCGGGGTTATAGGTAAACGTATCATAGGCAAAGATATCACAAAACGCCAGACCGCTGATACACAGTACGATAATCAACCCTGTCTTTTTCATGTTAATCTCCTCGACTCTAAGAAATGGATTTTGATGTCGTGAAAAAAGTATCTTTTCCTGACACGGATAATTCCTCTGCACTCCTGGCAATTTGTTTATTTCATAACCACCACCTCCCTTTTATGGCGTGTCTTTACCGCCGGTCGTTTTCAGTCCATCCGACATGGCCCCATACAGCAGTAACCAGCCGCGTGATATCTTCATTTCCCGGTTCCAGTTTTCGCCAATACGTTGCATCATTTGGGTTATTCAATGCTGCGGCCTCTTTGGCAAACGCTCGGGTGCGTTCATCGACCCACTTCCAGTACTCGGCATGTCCATCGATAAAGGCAAGGGTAGTTCCAGCGGCATGTCGCTCAGGAACAATATCCCACCATTGCTGGGTTTTGAACATAATGCTCCAGGAAGTCGGTGTTGCCCACCCTTCGTCAATAAATAGCATGCGTCCTGCTGAATTGCGTACCCCTGCCAGATTTGTGATCAGCAGATTCGCCGGTGCTCCACTGATCGCAAGTAAGCCGAGATTGGTATAGTTAAAGCTGTCCGGCATAGAATAGGAACGGGCCTGGCCGAGACGGCTGGTGGGACACCGAAAGACCTCCAGTCCCTGGCCGGCATAGGGCCACAGTAACCCCCGGCGGATGGCCTCCTTTTGCTCATTTTCCAGAATCGGATCGGTGTCGATGTTATAGTACGCAAGGCCGCCGGCGTGATTAACCCATGCCAACGGCCCCTCGGTATCACCGGAGGGAACTTTATTGTCATTTTCGGCGGCGTAAAGATGCACGATGGATGCCAGTGCTTTTAGATGGGACAGACATGTGATGCGTTGGCCCGCTTCACGGGCTCTTCTCAAGGAGGGCAAGGAAATCGACAACAACAAGGCAATAACAGCAATGACAACAAGCAATTCGATTAAGGTAAAGCCGTTCAAAGGCTTTTTGACAGTGTCTTTTCCCATATAACACCTCGCTTGTTTTTGTTTTTTATGCAAGGAACATAATAACTTTCGGAATACAGAATGTCAAAGAAAAATTTTTTATTTTTTACATTTCATCTTGAACAAAAGACGTTTTTTGATTTATTTTCTTTGTAAAATTTACATTTCAGAAAAAGATAATTGAGCACTACAAATACAAATCTATATTATACAATAATTTAACTAAAAATAATATCCTTGGCAAAATGTAATATTCATATTGACATTTTGTTTTCATTGTGATATTTTGCTTTTGTTGTTGCACAGGGGACTGTTTATCGCATAATATCAGGAACCATAATGAACAGCATCAGACCAACTTATACCATTGCGGGCATTGGCGAATTGCTCTGGGACACGCTTGCTGAGGGGAAACGACTTGGGGGGGCGCCGGCCAATGTTGCTCTGCATGCGCACGCGCTTGGAGGACGGGCCCAGATTGTCAGTGCGATCGGCCGAGATCAAGAAGGACGGGAGATTTTGGATATGCTTTCCTCCAAAAAGATTGGCACAGACTTTATCCTCCTTAACAGCCATCCCACGGGGTGGGTTGATGTCAAGATAGGCGAAAATGGGCTGCCGACTTATGTAATTCACGAGAATGTCGCCTGGGATTATCTCCCATTTTCCCCCCCTATGCAAGCATTGGCCCAGAGGTGCGATGCGGTGTGTTTTGGTTCGCTGGCGCAGCGGAACGCTGTCTCTCGAAATACCATCCAGCACTTTGTGTGCCTTACCCAGCCGTCCTGTCTGCGCGTGTTTGACATTAATTTGCGTGGCGATTACTATTCGCGTGAGATTATCGAATATTCATTGCGGATTGCTAATGTCTTTAAGTTGAATAAAGAGGAATTGGACGTACTGAGCGAGATGTTCGGGCTGCCGAGGTCTCCGGAGGCAGCGTTGCGGGCACTTTTGGATCGCTATGACCTTGAGTTGGTCGCTTTAACGCAAGGCCAGGACGGCAGTTTGATGATGGATCGACGGGCATCGTCTTTTTGTCCGGGCATCGCGGTGGAGGTCAAAGATACCGTCGGGGCGGGAGATTCGTTTACCGCGACGATGATAATGGGCTTTTTGCATGGGGCACCGTTGGAGAACGTGAATCGCTTGGCGGGCAAGATTGCCGCTTATGTGTGTTCGCAATCGGGGGCCACGCCGTCGCTGCCGGCGGAACTGATTGCGGAATTTGAGCAGATGATCACCGCTCCGACACCACGGCCAAGGGACAAATGCATCCAAAAGACCTGACCAAAGCAGACCGAAAAAGGGCCTGCCTGCTGAATGCTTGAGCGACTGAAAAAACTTTAACCGCGTGAGGGTCAACGATGGCAACGATGCGAAACGTATTATTGAGAAGCGCCATTATCGCTGCACTTGGAGGATTGTTGTTTGGCTTTGATACCGCCGTTATTTCCGGGGCGGAAAAGACCCTTGAGTCGCTTTTTCAGGGGCAGTATCTTGATCTTGCCGGCTATTTCGGCCGTCCGGAGGCGGTCTCGGCAGAGATGGAAAAGCAACTGCCGATGCTGCAAAAAACGTCGTTCTGGCATGGGGTTGTCGTCAGCAGCGCCTTGGTCGGCACTGTCATCGGGGCCCTGCTGTTCGGCAAACCGGCTGACTGGTTCGGGCGGCGGACGATTTTGAAAGTCTTGGGGGCGCTCTATTTGATTTCGGCGGTAGGCAGTGCGTTGGCCTGGGGGGTGTTTTCATTCAGCGCGTTTCGCTTGATCGGAGGGCTGGCAGTCGGCGGAGCGTCGGTGATTTCGCCGATGTATATTGCTGAAATCTCTCCGGCTCGTGTCCGCGGGCGTCTGGTAGCAATTACGCAGTTCAATATCGTATTGGGAATACTGCTGGCGTATCTATCCAATTGGCTGATCAGTCTTGGACATTTTGGCGATTTGGAATGGCGATTGATGTTCGGGGTCGAGGCGTTGCCAGCGGCGGCATTCTTTGTGCTGCTGTTTTTCACGCCGCGAAGTCCGCGATGGCTGGTGGCCCGAGGGCTGCGTGATGAGGCCAAAACCGTTTTGGAGCAGGTCGGTACAGATACCGGCGACGTGAATGCAGAATTAGCGGCTATTGAGCGGTCTTTGGAACAAGATTCGGCCAGTCTGAATGAGCCATTTTTATCGCGTAAGTACCTCAAGCCGATTATGCTGGCCGTGATGATCGCGATGTTCAATCAATTGTCGGGCATCAATGCGCTGATCTCTTATACGCCGCGGATTTTCCAAATGGCCGGGGCCGAGGGGGCATCCGCTCTGGCTCAGTCGGTGATCATTGGGTTTACAAACCTCGTGTTTACCATGGCAGCTCTGCTGGTTATCGATCATTTTGGACGCAAAAAACTGATGCTGGTCGGGTCGATTGGCTATATTCTCAGTTTGAGCGTGGTGGCGTGGGGCTTTTACTCCGGCACCGGCGGCTGGCTTGTGTTGACGGGCTTTATTGTCTTTATTGCCGCTCATGCGTTTGGACAAGGAGCGGTCATCTGGGTGTTTATCAGTGAAATCTTTCCCAATGCAGTTCGGGCACGCGGCCAGGCTCTGGGCAGTTTTACCCATTGGATTATGGCGTGCTTAATCTCGCTGACATTTCCAATGTTCGCGGATAATCTGGGATGGCGGGTTTTTGCGATCTACGGTTTTTGTATGGTCGGGCAGTTGGTTTGGGTGTTGACGATGATGCCGGAAACCAAGGGGGTTCCTCTGGAAGAAATCCAGAAGAAACTGGGCATTCGGTAACCCCGCCCGACCGGCAGCCAAAGGGGTTGTTTAGAGGGTGGATTTTCGGACGATCAATTCGCCGTCGAGCAAGACACTGCGGGCCTTTTGGGCGGGCTGCTGGATGCGGCTGAACATCAGGTCGATGGCCGCGGCCGCTATTTCCTGACAGGGTTGCTTATATGTTGTCAAGGGGACGCGCAGATATTTGGCGTATTTTATATCGTCCACGCCGGCGACCTTGACGTTCTCAGGGATCTTGTATCCTCGTTCTTCAAGGGCGTGCATCAATTTCGAAGCGGTGGTGTCGTTGGCGCATAAGATTCCCAGACGCTCGGCATCCGCCAACAAGCGTTTGACGAAGCATCTCTCTTCAACGTCTCCGATATGAACGCCTTGTGCGGACCGGGGGATGCCTGCCTCTGTTAACGCCTGCTGATAGCCGAAGATTCTCATTTGTACCGTCGGGGCCGAGTAGGGTCTGGCCGCAAATTTTACCGTTGTGCAGCCTCGTTCCAGTAAATGCTGGGTCAAGATAAAGGCCAACCTGAAATTATCGACACCGACGATGTCATAGGAACTTCGTGAAGGAAACGAGACCACATCGCGGTCCATCAGGACGACAGGAATGCCGGCGCGGTCAAAAAGATGCATGATATCCAGATTCACGGTATCCTTTTCGGAGGTCAATTCGAGGGGGGCAAAGAAGACGCCGTCAACTGATTGCTGTTCAATGTAACTTTGGGCCAGCTGCTTGATATGTTGGCGGCGCATCTCGGCATCTGCCTGCATCGTTCCGCTCCAGATGAGGGTGAAATTTTTGAGTTGGGCCAAATGGGACATATGGCCGCAAATCGGCTCGAAGATTTCGGTTTCCCCCAGGCCGGGGATCAACAGTGCAAACCGCTTGACGTGGGGGGACGGTTCATAGCGTACAAAGGTCCCTACGCCGCTAATGCGTTCAATATAGCCGGATTTGCGGAGCAGCTCCAGGGCCTTGGCGACGGTCGGCCGGGATACCTCATAACGCTGGGTCAACTCAATTTCGGTGGGCAGTTTTTCAGACGACCGGTAGACTCCGCTTTCTATGTCTCTTTTAAGCGACAAGTAGAGTTTGAAATATTTCTGCTTTGTATGATAAACGGATGTATCCGGCTGCGTATTATCGACGTTCATTCCTTTGTGTCCAGAGCATCGTGGTTGTTTTTAGGGTACTTTTGAGAAACGCCGCCTTGCCTCTCGCGGAGGCATCTCATGGGGGGCATGCCGGCGGCCTAACGCATTAAATCCCACTAACTTATCCATTTCAAAGAGCGATTTAGTCCAACTTTATGGTATAAAAACAAGGGTAGTTTATCCCATCGGCGGCCGTTTCGCAAGGGGCAGGTAAGAAGACGGTGGATTTTACATTTGGATTTCCGCTGCAAAAAGAAACGTCCAGTGCAATGCCCTGGACGTGGGAGCCTTACGTGTCGCGCAAAAGGGCAGCAGGTTATTCATACCAACTGGCTTTCCAGAGCCAGTTTTCGGCAAAGTGGACAAAATCTTGGAAGTTCACCTCCGCATTGCTATTGACATCAAAGTGGTTGCGGTCGGTGCCGGCCGAGGTCAGGATGGTGCCGGTGCCGGCATAACCACCCTGGAAGATGACCGTGCCGCCGATTACATGAATCGTGCCGTTATTGGTGGTTTGTCCGGTGATCAGTGTTTGCCCGTCTTTGATTTGTAAAGTGGCGCCGGCATCAATGGTCAAATCGCCGATGAGACTGGTCGGACCCGTGATTGCGGCCACCGCGTCGGAATCCACGTGGAATCCGTTTTCCGTGACAATCTTACCGAAGGCGTTGAATACGGCGCCGGCTTTTTGGGTGATCGCCGTGGCACTGAGCAGACCGTCGAGAATGCCGATCTCCGCGCCGGACTCATTGACCGGTACACCCTCGACCACCACATCGCCGGCGGCGGTTGAGATCATCGCCGCATTGGTGAGGTTTCAGATGAGTTTTATCTGCAACAAGGACGACGGTGCGGCTGAAAAAAGCCCCTCGTTTGTCGGACCGGCAGAAAAATTGACCAGTCTAAGGACTCCGTGCTGCGCCTTAATGGTGAATGTTCAATATGGAACACAGCATTGTTTAGCAAATTTCTCAGGCTCGATAAACTCGCAGGCGGAATGATAGATGTTCCTGTCCGCAACGCTATGGGTTCTTGATCATCCTGCAAAATAATTAACTTAATGAGGATATTATATGGAAATTATTGCAAAAAAATCAAGCTGCCGAAACGTATCGGCGCTGGGTTGGCTCAGTGCGTTTGGCGGATTTATTAAGAGCAAGGGTGTATCGGTTAAAGGTGTCCAATAAAAACAGGCCGGGAAGAAGCGTAAAAACGCCTTTTTGGGTGTGGCAATGCGGCTAATAAGGTGCCATCGCACCGGGGCAGTCGCAAAAAAACAACGAACGGGCACAAAATTTTTCTCCCCTACAGGCGGTAAAAATCCGCCCCTCGGAGGTTGCCCCGCCGCCGCCACAGGCCGTACTCTTACCCGCATCCTGCCATCGGAGCAAACAGGGATGAACCGAATCGCTTTGAATCAATCGGCGGGCCTGCAGCCGTCCTCAAAGAACACCCTTTTTGAGGATGATATTGGCATAGAGGGCTTTTTCGCTGGTGGCTACGACCGCATAGGCCTGTTTGGCGCGTTCGTAAAAGGCAAAGCGTTCGACGTACTCAAAGTCGGTGAACGTCTTTTCGACGGTCTTGATGATCTGGCGATACTGATCCCAAATGGGCGTTTTGACCGTATCGCCGGCAACGACCTGCATCAAGGCCGCCGGGTGGGGGACATAACGGTCCAGCGGTAACAGCATCAGGACGGCCTCCAGCATCGGCACGACCGTGTGGCCGTCGGCCCGCACCAGACGACGAGCCACAGAGGCGGCCGGGAAATTCCCGTCGGCCAGAACGATCTCGTCGCCGTGTCCCATTTCCATCAGGATTTTCAGCAACTCGGGGCTGAGGAGGTTTGGAATATGTTTGAGCATCGGAGTTTCCTTATTCACATAGGGATTAGGGTTCTGTGACTGTGGCGACTGCGGCAGCGGGCAGTTTGACCTTGCCGGCGAAAATCGCATACGCGGTAATGACAACGAAGCAGATAAACGGCACGATATAGGAGATGCCGATGTTGGCTTTGTCGATGATAAGGCCTTGTATCGGCGGCAAGAGAGCGCCGCCCAGAATGGCCATGATCAGGCCGGAGCCGCCGATTTTGGTATCCTCGCCCAGGCCGCGGCTGCCCAGCCCGAAGATGGTGGGGAACATCAGCGACATACAGGCCGAGATGCCGACAAGGGCCACCGAGCCGATCATTCCTCC
>JAAYQH010000262.1 GCA_012519365.1 Planctomycetota bacterium
TGCGGCGATTGTGCTGTTTATGGCCCTGTTTTCGCGCGGCATTGATCTGATTCCGGCAGTAATTGGCGACGTAATGCCCAACAGCCCGGCGTATGAGGCGGGGTTGCGGCCGGGCGATGAGGTGGTGGAAGTCAACGGCGAACGGTTCGTCGATTATGAAGCGCTGATGGTGGCGCCGGTACTGTCGGGCAAGGGACGTCCGATCACACTGGTGGTCCGACGGGAAGGAGGACGCGAAGACAAAATCCGCGTCGTGGCCGAAAAGCCCGCCCTCTCGTCCGGCGACATGGCCGGGATGCGGACCATCGGGATTTCACCGGCGCATACGCTGACGATATCGCCAAAAATCGCTCAGAAACCCAAGGAAGTAAAACTGCTTTATGAACTGACCGGTTTGCGGCCGGGCGACGAGATCAAGGCCGTCAACAACATTCCCGTCAAAACGCCATGGGAATTCAAGGAACGTATCAGTAAAACGCTCGCTCCGACGGCCACGCTGACCGTCTCGCGTTCCTGGCCGCCGGGCAGTCCGCGAACGCTGGAAACGATATCCTTCCCGGTACGTATCGGGCCGGTAGTCCCCAATTTCCGGGAGGAATTCGACTTGGCGCATATTTTCGGGTTGCGGCCGTGTCTGAAAGTCGCGGCCGTATCGGAACCGGCGGAAGTAATGGGACTGTTTCGGCGCCTGTTCGAGGGCGTTAAGAGTCTGTTTGGTGCCGACGCACAAAACCCAGAGCAGCCGACCAACGATAAACTGCAAGCCGGCGATATGTTGATTCGCGTAGCTGGCATCGCCTATCCCAATTATCGTCAACTTCGCGAAACGACCACCGCCCACAAGGGCAAAGATATGGCAATCACGGTGCTTCGTGCCGATGACACGGGCAGATTGGGGCAGGTGGATTTGACAGTTCGCCCGTTTGAAATCCCGCGCAGCGACCGCGTCGCTATTGGGTTTATCCCAGAGTTGGCCATGGTTCAGCCCATCGTCGCACAGGTCGTCGAAGAGGAGATACCGGGCATCGGACTGCCGCAGCTTCCACCCGGCGCAACAATCGTTGCGGTGGACGGTCAGCCGGTGAAAACCTTTTATGAGGTGGCGAATCTGCTGGAGGCTAAACGCGGCCAGCGCATTCCTATCGACTACATCGACTCCGACGGACGTGCCGGCGGCACGGGGATGATTGTGCCGCAGCACGACGGCGTTCATGTCGCAGCCCAACTGGAAACGGGACTGGCAGCGTTGCCGTTCGAGGACTATCGGATTCCGTTCAAGGCCGACAATGTGTTCCAGGCCGCGGGCATGGGCGTCAAAAAAGTCCATCAATTTATCGTTCGCACGCTGATGACGCTTTACCGGCTGATTAAACAGGAGGTGCCGACGAGCTCGCTGATGGGGCCGGTAGGGATTATTTCCGTCAGTTATACGATTGCCGATACATCCCTGATTCATTATCTGTATTTTCTGGGACTGCTCAGTTCCATTTTGGCGGTGATGAATCTGCTGCCGCTGCCGGTGCTGGACGGCGGGGTGATCCTGATGCTGGTGATTGAAAAAATCATCGGCCGTCCAATCAATGAAAAGGTGCAGGCGGCGGTTACGTATGCGGGGCTTGCTTTGATTTTGGCACTGATGCTGCTGGTAACGTATAACGACATTCTGCGTTTTTTGTTTGGGTAGCGATGGAGATCAGCGTGATAATCCCGGCCTGGAATGCCGAACGGCATATCAGCCGCGCGATTCGCAGTGTGCTGGCTCAGACGCGACCGGCCGATGAGATTATCGTGGTCGACGATGGCTCGACCGACGGTACAGCCGAAGCAGTGCAGACGTTCGGCCAGGCGGTGCGGCTGATTCAGCAGCCCCATGCCGGCGTCAGTGTCGCGCGGAATACAGGCATTGCCGCAGCACGCGGTCAATGGATGGCTTTTCTGGACGCCGATGATGAGTGGTTGGCTGACAAACTTCGCCTCCAGGCGGCAGGCCACGAGCACCATACGCATCTGAAATGGTCGTTTACCCGACTGGAATGGGCGCATCCCCAATGGGCCGCACATCGAGTGGCACACCCCCCATCCCAAGAGACCTATCGGGTCTTTGAGGATTATTTGGCGGCGTATTGCGAAGGATTTTTCATCTCAACGATCACGGTGATGATTCATCGGTCGGTGTTTGATGCGGTCGGCGGATTTGAACCGGGAATGAAACGTGCCCAAGACAATGACCTGTGGTTTCGCATTGCCTACCGGTTTCCGCAGGTCGGATATGTGCCCCGGTCGCTGGCCGTGTATCATCTGGATACACCGGACAGTTCCACCAAAATCAACGATGAGGTCGAGTATATGATCAATCTGATTGAACGCCATCGGGCAGTGGCCCGGACACACCACCGAAGCGAGGCCTTCGCGCGGTGCGCGGTTCATATGCTGCAAATCTGGATTCGAGAATTGATTCGGCAAAATCGAACCGACGAGGCAAGGGTGTTGCTTCAGCGATATCGCCGGCAGTTGCCCGAGCGATTTTGTCGCGAGGCGGTGCTGCGACTACACACGCCGCGGGTGGTCCGCGCTATGATGGATTTGTACCAAAAAACCAAAAACGCGGTGCGGGGCAAACGATGAAAATCCTCTATGTCACAAAAGCCCTGCTCGCCCCGCCTCATGCCGGCTGTATGCAGCGAACCACTCACATCGTCCGTCAACTGCAACGCTGCTGCGGTGACGTGACGATGCTGGCGGTCCATGGGCGTTTTGACCCGGACTCGGTCAGCCTCTGCCGGCATGAGTTTGACCGCTTTGACCAGGTGATCTTGAAATCTTACACCGCCTATCCCAAACCCTGGGGGGAGGTAATTCGCAAATTTCATATGCACTGGCCGACCCTGTGCGGCCTTCGTGCCGACCGACAGGGACAGGCGTTGTTTGAGACCCTGGCAGCACAACACGATGTGGTTTGGTTTCACACGCTCGGGGCCGCGCAGCCTTTTCGGCTGACGCCGGGCGCCCGCACGGTGATGGATTTGGACGACTTGAACCATTGTAAATATGAACAGAGCGCGCGGATTCAGCCGACATTGCGGTTTCGACTCTCGGCCAAAATGCAGGCCTATAAATGGAAACGACTGGAGCGCAATGCCCTGCGGCGATTTTCGGCGGTGGTGGTGTGCAGCCCACAGGATAAACTCCTGCTCGGCGGCGGCGACCGTATTTTTGTGGTTCCCA
>JAAYQH010000263.1 GCA_012519365.1 Planctomycetota bacterium
GCCCCGATGACGCCGAAGGATCGGATGTATCCCCGCTCGGTTCGCCGGGAGGAATTGGCCCGTCTTCAGCAGATGGGTGTCATGGGCATCGAGGTCGATTTCTTCGGCGGCGACAAACAGGCCACGATGCAGCTGTATCTGGACCTGTTCGAGGATGCCGCCGACTATGGCATTATGGTCAATGTTCACGGTGCGACGGTGCCGCGGGGCTGGCAGCGAACGTATCCCAACCTGATGACCGCCGAAGCGGTCAAAGGGATGGAATATGTCACCTTTGACCAGCGCAATGCCGATCAGCAGGCCCACCATTGCACCATTTTGCCCTTTACCCGCAATGTGGTCAGCTCGATGGATTTTACGCCGGTGGTGTTCAATCCGCGGATTCGCGGCGTACAGGTACGAACGACCCCAGCCTTCGAACTGGCGTTGTCGGTGGTCTTTGAATCCGGCATTCAGCATTTTGGGTTGGTTCCTGAAGAACGTCCGCTGATGCCTGATTTTGTGGTCGATTTTCTCCGCAAGGTTCCGGCCGCCTGGGATGATACACGGTTTGTGGATGGTTACCCGGGCCGTTCGGTTATTCTGGCTCGACGCAGCGGCGAGACGTGGTATGTCGCGGGGCTCAACGGCCAAAATGAGGCGCAAACGCTGGCCGCTGACCTGTCGTTTCTGGGTCAGGGACGCTGGCAGGGCGATCAAATTGCTGACGGGGCGAATCGAACCTTTGATCTTACCCCGATCCGCACGACATCCGATGCGACGCATCGCGTACACGTGCCTGCTCGCGGCGGATTTGTGATGCGGCTTAGTCCGGCCAATTGACACGCACTGCCGGGTGTTGCCGATATTTCCTGCTTAGGGGCAGTGTGCGTGCGCCCTGCTGGGCGACAGGCCATAACGAGGGCGAACTTGAGTTCGCTCTTTTCTTTTGGTGCGCCCCAATAAAGCGGCAATTTCGCTCTATTTGCCCGAAAAAAATAAAAAATTCCAAAATGTGGGGCTAATTTTTCATTTTTCTTCTCTATCCTATACAAATCCAATCAACACAATAGCATTAACCAAAAGTTGAGGTTTAATGGGTGAATCGGAGAAAAAATCCGTCTCCTTTTTTCGCTTATATACCAGTATTCAGCCTCGGCTGTACGCGTTTATTCTGACGATGGTGCATAATGAGCACGACGCCGAGGAGCTGTTGCAGGAAACGGCGGTGTATTTGTGGGAACAGTTTGACCAGTATGAGCTGGGCACCAATTTTTGGGCCTGGGCGGCCTGTGTTGCGCGGTTTCGTGTGTTGGATTTTCACAAAAAAAATCGCAAAACCAGACCGCTATTTGACAATGATGTATATCGTCAATTTTTCGAAATCGCCGACACCGTCGCTGAGGACAACACCGACCGGCACAAAGCCCTCAAGACCTGTCTCGACAAACTGACCGGTAATGACCAGAAACTGTTGCGGTTGCGATTTGAGAAAAGTTTTTCGATTCAGCGGATTGCCCAACTGACCGGCCGTTCCCGGCATGGCCTTTATAAGACGATGGCACGTATCCTGAATGGGATTCGTGAGTGTATGAATCGCACCCTGGCCCAGTGGGATTATCACCTATGACAACTCCGCAGCGACAGATTGATGGATTGATTTTGCAGCTTATTGACGGCGTCATAAGCGATGAGGGATTTGGTCTGTTAAAGCGATGGGTAGAGCATGACCAGCGGGCCGCTGAGTATTATTGCCGTTTTCTCAATGATTATGCGGCCGTAAAAATGGAAATCGCCTCGCGGCTTGATCCGTCCTTCTCCGCACCTATAGAAGATGCTCTGGATCGAGATTTATGGGAGGCTTTGGCCGAGACGGAAAAAACCGCTCCGGCGATCAAAACCAAACCCAAGGTCCTACGGACGCCTCCTCAACCTGTGCAAATGCGACCTGTCGAAAAGGTGTCAAGAAAAGTCAACAAATCGCTGCTTCTGACAGCGGTTTCTTCCTTGGCGGCGTTTTTGATGTTAGCGACTTACGTGGTCTTGAATCCGCGCACCTCGCCGCCTATTGTCGGCGTGCTTTCGGCGGCCGTAGATGCCCGGTGGGCCGGTTGTGACAAACAGCCGGAGCCGGGGCATGATTTACGAGCGGGAATGTTGACACTTCAGCAGGGCGTGGCCGAGATTCGATTGGACAGCGGCGCGACGGTGATTCTTGAAGGCCCTGCCGAGGTGGAACTGCACTCTGTCAACAGTCTGTATCTGCATCAAGGCAGCCTGGTTGCGACCGTCCGACACGAGGCAATCGGCTTTGTGGTCAATACCTCCTTTGGCAAAGTGCTTGATCTTGGCACCGAATTTGCGGTGCGGGTGGCTTCGGACTCCTTTTCTGAGATCCACGTTTTTCAGGGCGAGGTCAAGTTTTACCCTGAATCGGGAGGCGGCAGTATCGTTTTGCCGGCCGGCGATGCGCGCTCGATTGATTCGGCCGGAAGATTGTCCGCTATTGCTCCGCGGCCGGAGGCCTTTGTTCGCTCACACGAACTGCACTGGCGGGTTCTTGCCCAGGAAGGCAGCGACTATCATCGCTGGAAAGCGGCGATGTTTGACCTGCACCGCGATCCCTCACTGCGGGCTCATTATCTTTACGAGCAGGGGCCTTCCGGGGAGGAGTTGCTTCTCAATGCTGCACCCATAACAGGGGGGGCTTTGAACGGGCTGCTGGGGCCGGACGACCGGAACCCCCCGACGTGGGTTCAGGGACGCTGGCCGCAGAAACACGCGCTGCGATTTGAGCGAGACAAAACGCAGGCGGTTTTGGTTCCGGCCCATTCGGCCCTGGCCATCACCGGTCCTATTACCCTGTCAACGTGGGTCTATTTTCCCAATGAGACCCAAATGGGCGGCCATCTGATCTCTTCTCGACAGGATAACCATGTGAATTTCCAGTTTTCGCTGTTCGATGATCAGTATTCCCTTACCGGTCAGCGCAATCGCTTTGAGTTTTTGCGTTTCGAAACGCAAAACAGGCTGTGGTGCCACAGCAAGCGATTCGATCCGCAGTCTGGGCAATGGTATCATTTAGCCGTGACCCA
>JAAYQH010000264.1 GCA_012519365.1 Planctomycetota bacterium
CTCGACCATCTGCGGCGGCTGATTCGTCCCCGGCAGCGGCACACCGTCGAGGGAGATGTTATCAATGCGATTATTGCCGGCAAGCCCCCCGTCGCCCTGCTCAAATTCAATGCGTACGGCAAAATGGGGATTATCGGCGGCACCGGCAATCGACATAAAATTAAACGTGTGCAGCTGCGGCGCTGCATCAAAAACACGTATCGTTGCCAGCGGCTCGAAATTGACGCCGTCAGTACTGTACGACAGCACCTGAATGCCGGCGCCCTGGCCGGACCGCCGCGTTTCGTACATCAGCATTATCTGCTCATAACCGCTCGTCGGCAGCCGCAGCGTCAGGACAGCCCCCAGCGGATTGTTGATTCGCAAATGTGTACCGGTCGGCTCATCCAGTCGGTTGTTCAGCCCCGCAAAATCCTGACCGGAATCTGTCGTCAGCTCCGTTATCGGACCGGGCATGAAGACCAGCTCGGCCTGGCCCACGGTATAGGTTGGCTCCAGAGACGCATTAAAACTCCAGTAGTGCATCAATCGCAGATCCGGTTCCGCCATGCCTGGGGTTCCGTCAGGTATAACACCCGCCTTCCAATACGCCGGAACATTCCACAGTTTATAATCGCAGTTCAAATCACCCCGGAACACCAGCGCATAGCCGGCCCCGTCAGTGGCCGGATACCACTGGTCGCTGTAAACAAAATCCAAAATCGCATCGCCCGTATGATCGCTAAGGGTAAGCCGCTCGCCCCCGTTGGACAACTGGCCGTCGTACCCGCCGAACACCTGTGTCGTCGCGGCAACCGCGTAACGCTCCCAAAAGGCATCGGGGTTTTTCGCAAGCACAATATATTCGCCGGCGGCGATCCGGGCATCAGCAGGAAAAGCAAAATCAATCCCATCGGTAAATCGAACACCGGCCAACGGCAGATTTTCGTCACCGATATTGACCAACTCGATGTATTCATAATCCTGGGCAGACCACTGATCCGTCACCTTTGGCGCCGGATTGTACATCAATTCAGTAATCCGCAAAAACCGCTGAGCCAGGCTCGGATTGCCTTCATAGGTTTTGCTGTCTGCCTGACGACCGTTTGCGTCGATCAGTTCAATAGTATCGCCCCGATTGGACAAACGCCCCTGATAGTTGCCCTGAACAAACAGACCCTGCCCGCCGGTAGGCGCACTGCCGCGCTTTCGAAACGCCGACACATTCGGCACCACATACAGCGCATCCTCCGAGGCAATCACCGTACCCGGACGGAAGGTATGCGCAACCGCACCGCGAAGCTGCCAGCCACTGATATCCACCGCATAGAGGTTGGGGTTGAGCACCTGAATGTATTCCTCATCCTGATTGAATGAGGCGGGGTTGTACTCGATGTGGCCGATGGTAATCGTCGGCTCAGACGGCTGGGCATTGGGAATACGGGCCGAATAGGAACCGGCGATCGGATACGAAGCGGCGTTGTCCGCCAGATGCGTAACAAACAGATGCTGACGCCGGACATTCAAATAGTCATTTTTCAAGATGTCAATCGCCATGGCCGGCGTTTGGTCTGCTGGATAGCCGCCCTGGCCGCCCCACGTCCACGGATTGGCCCATTTGGCATAATCCATCACCAGCTCCGGCTCCATCGCCGCGACCATCTCATCGATTCGCCGCTCCAGTTTGCGCTCCGCATACGGCGTGCCGGGCGGCTGAAGAAGACCGTCCATCATCGACCGCAAACGACGCAGATACATCTGGCGAAACGTATCATCATTCAGCAGCGCATCAATCAAGTAATTCCAGTTATTGTTCCATTCCCTTGCATCGCTTTTTCCAATCAATGGATGAGACGGCTTGATGGAAGAGTCTCTTGGATTTTGACCGTCCCGTCCATTGCCGTAAATTTGATCATTGGCAGCGTATATAATATCGCAAAACGACCCGCCGGAATCGCCGATCCAGTTGGACCCCCACGTCAAATCGTGATCCCACGGCATAAAGAACCACTCGCCGGTGCCGTTCGAATCGCAATAGAGATAGTGATTTTTGTGCGGATGGTCGTTTTGATGCACCAGCACCGTCGCAACCAGATAATTGAGGGTACGGGGAATATCGATCGTGTCAAAAAGGTAATGGTGCAGCGCCGTACCGCTCAGAGAATGGATAGTCGAGGCAAACGTGTCAAAATCCCCTCGGCCTTCCCACGTCCGCGTCTTTTTCCGCAACGAACCGCCGGGGTAGAACGTGTTCTCCATCTTATAGAGCGCCCCGTCCGGATCCAGCCCGTTACGCTGCAGCATCTCTTCTTCAGGCTCTTCGATGAAAATAGAAATGCCGAAAAACTCCCCGTTGCGTCGGCTGTGCACCGGAAACGAAAGACTGGCCGGATTGCCGCACAGGTTATACACCTCAAAGGCCAACGGTTGGCGAATATAGGCCTTGTCGCTGTAGGTACTGTTGAGATTGATTTCTCGTACGGACGGGGTGTTGTCGTCATAAATAAAGTTGAACCCCCTGTTAAAATCAAACTTGAAATGCCTTTTGGGCATACCGGCGGTGCTGCCGCCGCGGATGCGGATAAAAACATTGTCGTAAAACCGCCCATTGTAATAGAGCGAGCCGCGGCTACCGCTGCGGGTTTCCGAGGCCCAGACATTCTCAACAAACCATTCAAACACAGGAATCTGCGAAGTGACATTGGGATCGCTGATAACCGTTCCGTAATACTGCGGTGAATCGGTCGGATGCGGAAACAACGGATCGCGTGTCAGCCGCCCGGCGGCATCCTCAGCGGTAAAGTACCACCGCACCATCTGGCCCGGCCCGCCAAACTCAGCGGGAATTTCGGCGGTATAAATGCCGTCTGCGGCCTCTTGATCAGGCCAAAGACCGTCATCACGCATCGAAAAGGACTGCTCCGGGTCAAACATTCGGCGCGCATGCAGAAGGACCTCTGCCACCGGTTCATTATGGGGTTCGACCCGTGCCGAAAGAATAAGCGATTGGCCCGGCGCCGGACGCAAAGGATTCTCCTCCAGCGGCCTGACCGTCGGTCCGACGGCAAGGTCCGCCGTGTAATTGGCACGTCCCGGCGTCGGAACGGAAAAATAGCCGATGAGCAATTCATCGCTCTGCGGAATCAGCACATCCAATTCCAACTCCGGCAAAATCAGCAAGTCCGAACTGTCCAGCGAACTGTTGAGCCCCTGAATAGCCAGCAGATTCGTCCCCACTCGAAGATGCTCAATGGCCCAGGAGCAATCAAACTCTTCGGCAATCAGGGCATCCTCGTCACGATTTTGCTGCGTGGCCCCACTGTTCCATGCCGGCGTTTGCGGAGCATTGGCGCGGGCAATTTCAACACCGTTGAGCCAGGCAACAAAGCCGTCTTCATACCGCATCAGCAAGCGCAAGTGGTTTATCGTCTGCAGATCGTTCAGCTCAAAGGAAATGCGGACAAACACTGACCTATTGACGCCCCGCATAGCAGAGACGTCCAGACCGATCAAATCGGCAAAATTAACCGGGTCGTTGGGGTTGGCTTCGTAGCCCACGCCGGTGGTACCGACCATCCAGCCCTGATCTTTAAAGTCAGCGAATCGCCATCGGTCAGTATCATAAACGCTGCTGGTCGGCACAAACGCCCTTGCCGCTGCCCCTTCGGCCACCAGCGTTCGGGTCTGAATCGCAGCGACTCCGGCCTGGCTTATCCCATACGAAATACCGCTGTATTGGGTAGGGTACACACCATAGGTATGGGCGATCGTTTGGCCGTCAGGATACACCAGCGCCAGATAGTCACCCGTACTGGACAGCGAAAAATTGGTATGCAGCGGCGCATCGGGATCGCTGCGGTCTTTGCCCGAGGCAAAAACAATCAGATCCCCCCCCGCCGGAAGCGTAACATCCGGAACTTGCCATTGCCTTAGGTTATTCTCATCGTCAGTCAGATACCACCCCTTCAGGGAAATAGGACGATCGGTGGTGTTGAACAACTCTATCCAGTCGGAGCTGTCACCGTCTTCATCCAACAGATCCTGCGGCCGCAAAGGGGGTTCTGCGTTGTTTCGCGCCATAAATTCACTGATGATCACAGCCCCCTCAATCCGCTGCTGCCAGACCTCGGATAATATCGCAAAATCCCGCATATCCACGCCGTCAAGACCGTCCAAATTGACCGCCGGATCTAAAGGCGTCGGATCGAGCCACGCCAGTGCAAAAACTGCAAGATCATCCAGCCCAACCGCACAATCTCCCGTCAAATCGGCCCTCGGACAATACTGCCAGGGCCCGGCGGTTCGAAACGACCATATAGCGCCCTGCTCGAGAACCTGCTCGCCGCTGAGCGCTTCAATCTGCCAAAAATACGTAGTTTGAGGCTCCAGAACGTCCGGATACATCCAATTCGGCCCAGATACCTCGGCCGCAAACGGCAGCGGAAGCGACCTGCCCATATAAACCCGATAGGCATCCGCCTGCGGCACCGCATTCCACACAAATTGCACATCGGTCGTGGGCACAGCCACCGCCCCGGCGGCCGGATAAATCGGCCGAAGTCCCGGATAGACGTAGGTACTCGTGAAATTGTATTTTTGAGCCAAAAACCAGCCAATCTGGTTTTCCTCATCCTCATTAAGCAGGCGATCATACAGCACAATCTCGGCTATATCACCATACCAAACCCGATCCGGAAAACTTCGGTCACGTCCGATAAGATTTGCCGGCACCGGCGCCACATTGGTGTGCGAGACCAATGCGTGAGAGGTCGGGACACGCGTCGTCAGACCATTGACAACCGAACCGTTGACGTTGGTCTTTCCGTTATAGACCA
>JAAYQH010000265.1 GCA_012519365.1 Planctomycetota bacterium
CCGCCTCATCCGCAAATACGGCTACGTCGGCACCGACCGCGTCCTTGAGATGACCCGCCAAAACCCCGACCTGCAAAACAACCTCAGCGCCGCAGCCCATCTGATCCACGGCTCGTCCGAAGGCCGTTTCAAAATCACCTACTGTCCCGGCTATATCAGCCGCCGGGAAATTGAATCGGTCAACTTCGCCTACGGCGACCTGAATACCCTGATGCAGACATACAACCCCCGCACCCTCAAAATGGGGTACAACGACGTAAACGGCGAAACGATCTTTTTCATCCCCAACCCCGGCCTGGGACTGTGGGCATGGAAAGAAAAATTCAAATAAAAAAGGAATCCGACGGATTCCTCAATGAATGATGTTGACAAGTGAACCTTAAAATACGTTCAGCTCAGGAAGCCAAAACAGAATAATGACCCCTTCCTGCAGCTCCGAGTAAGCCCTGTAACCCAAAAACAAATAGGAGAATCAAACATGACACAAGCAGATATTGCAGTCGTCGGATTGGCAGTCATGGGGGAAAACCTCATCCTGAATATAGAAAGCAAAGGCTTCACCGTCGCCTGCTACAATCGCACTGTCTCCAAGGTCGATGACTTTATCAATGGCCGGGCCAAATTCAAAAACATCATCGGCTGCCATTCCATCGAAGAACTGGTCTCCGTGCTCAAAAAGCCCCGAAAAATCATGCTCATGGTCAAGGCCGGCAAACCCGTCGATGACTTCATCGAACAAATTCTGCCTCACCTCGACGACGGCGACATCCTCATCGACGGCGGCAACAGCAACTTCCAGGACACCATCCGCCGCACCCAATACGTCGAAAGCAAAGGCAAACTGTATATCGGCACAGGGGTTTCCGGCGGCGAGGAAGGCGCCCTTCGCGGCCCATCGATTATGCCCGGCGGCTCCAAAGCCGCCTGGCCCCATGTCAAGCCCATCTTCCAGAAAATCGCCGCCAAAACCGCCGACGGCCAGCCCTGCTGCGATTGGGTCGGCGATAACGGCGCCGGCCACTTTGTCAAAATGGTCCACAACGGCATCGAATACGGCGATATGCAGATGATCTGCGAGACCTATCAAATGATGAAATACGCCCTCCGGATGAGCAACGAAGAAATGCACACGGTCTTTGCCGACTGGAATGAAGGCGAACTCAATTCCTACCTCATCGAAATCACCCGTGACATCCTGGCCTACAAAGACGAAGAAGGCAACGCCGTGATCGATTTAATCCTCGACACCGCCGGCCAGAAAGGTACCGGCAAATGGACGGTCATCACCGCCCTCGATACCGGCCAGCCCCTGACCCTCATCGCTGAGGCCGTCTTCGCGCGGTGCCTGTCCGCCCTCAAGGAAGAACGCGTCGCCGCCTCCAAAATCCTGCCCGGCCCGAACGAAAAATTTGACGGCGACAAACAGCAAATGATCAACGACCTGCGAAAGGCCCTCTACGCCTCCAAAATCGTCAGCTACGCCCAGGGCTTCCAACTCATGAGAGCCGCCGCCGCTGAATACGGCTGGGATCTCAACTACGGCAACATCGCCTTGATGTGGCGCGGCGGCTGCATCATTCGCTCGGCCTTTCTCGGCAAGATCAAAGAGGCCTTTGACCAAGATCCAACATTGACCAACCTCTTGCTGGCCCCGTTCTTCACCGAGGCCGTGGTCACCGCCCAGCACTCCTGGCGACGGGTCATAACCGCCGCCGCCCAGTTGGGCATTCCCATCCCCGCCACCAGCTCGGCCTTGGCCTATTATGACGGCTATCGCACCGAGCGGTTGCCGGCCAATCTGCTCCAGGCCCAGCGCGACTACTTCGGCGCCCACACCTATGAGCGGATCGATCGGCCCCGAGGCCAGTTCTTCCACACCAACTGGACCGGACACGGCGGCAGCACCGCAGCCTCAACCTATGTCGTATAACCGTAATTTCAAAAGGCATCCATCAAAAGTGAACCGGGGGCACCTGCAGGTGCCCCCGAAATGTTCACACAAATCGTTTTTGGGGACAAACGAAAAATGAATACACGCTATATGCACGAAGATTTTCTGCTGCTCAACGACACCGCACGCCGACTCTACCACGACCACGCCGCCGCCATGCCGATTTACGACTACCACTGTCATCTGCCCGCAAAGCAGATTGCCGAAAACAAACAATTTGACAATCTGACGCAAATCTGGCTCTACGGCGACCACTACAAATGGCGGGCAATGCGCACCAACGGCGTGCCCGAAAAATACTGCACCGGCGAGGCCGGCGACTGGGAAAAATTTGAAAAATGGGCACAAACCGTTCCCGCCTGCCTGCGCAACCCCCTGTACCACTGGACCCATCTGGAACTGAAAAAACCCTTCGGCATCACCGACCGCCTGCTCAACGCCCAGACCGCCAAAAGCATCTACGACGACTGCAGCGCCATGCTCACCACCGAGCCATTTTGCGTCCGCAATATCATGCGGCAATGGAACGTCAAACTCGTCTGCACCACCGAAGACCCCCTCGACACCCTCGAGCACCACAAGGCCATCCGCGACAGCGGTTTTGAGATCGCCGTCCATACCGCCTGGCGACCGGATAAAGCCATGGCCGTCGAAAACCTCGAGGCCCTGAACCGCTGGATCGATGCCCTATCCGAATTGACCGGCTGCGAGATCAACCGCTTTGACGACTATATCGAAGCCCTCCGCAAGCGTCAGGACTATTTCCACCAAAACGGCTGTCGTCTCAGCGACCACGGCCTGGACAAGCCTTACGCCACCGACTACACCGCCGAGCAGATCCGAACACTCTTTTCGAAAATCCGCTCCGCCAGGACCCTCACCCCCGGCGAACAAGAGCAGTTCAAATCGGCAATGCTCTACGAGTTCGGCCTGATGAACTTCGAAAAAGGCTGGGTCCAGCAGTTCCACATCGGCGCCCTGCGCAACAACAACAGCCGGATGTTCGCCCAACTCGGCCCGGACACCGGCTTTGATTCCATTGGAGATTTTGAGATTGCTCAGCCGCTGGCGCGTTTCCTCGATCGGCTCGACGCCCAGGGCAAACTGGCCAAAACCATCCTTTATAACCTCAACCCCAAAGACAATGAAGTCTTGGCCACAATGCTGGGCAACTTTCAGGACGGACAAACCCCCGGCAAGCTGCAATTCGGCTCGGCCTGGTGGTTTCTCGACCAGATGGACGGCATGATCAAACAACTCAACGCCCTGTCGAACCTTTCCCTGTTGAGTCGTTTTGTGGGAATGCTCACCGATTCACGCAGTTTCCTGAGCTATTCACGGCACGAATACTTCCGCCGCATTCTCTGCAATCTGCTCGGTGAAGAAGTGCAAAAAGGCTGGTGGCCCAGCGACATGACGCTGTTGGGCCAAATGGTAGAGGATATCTGCTATAACAACGCCCGGGCTTATTTCGAGATGACCTGCCCTTAGCGGCCGACGATAAAACACACGGTACTGGTCGCCGACCCGCCGATGTTCAGCGTGCCCACAGCCGCAGCACCGGGCACCTGATACTCCCCGGCGGTGTCGGTGACTTGTTTATAGGCATCCAGCAGCTGCCGCACACCGGTCGCCCCGACCGGATGGCCGCAACCGATCAGCCCGCCGGACGGATTGATCGGCAGACGACCGCCAAAATCAATAACACCCTCTTCAATGGCACGCCACGATTGCCCCGGCTCGGTTAGCCCAAAATGGTCAATCGCCATGTACTCCGACGTCGTAAAACAATCGTGCGTCTCGATCGCGTCAAGCTGCCAACACGCCTCAATCCCGGCCCGTTCAAAAGCATCGGTAATCGCCCGGCGCGTCCACGGCAGCACATACGGCTGACCTTCCGACTCGGCGATCTTGGCCGCAAACTCTATCGGTGCCGTCGTATGACCCCACCCCCGAATCCGCGGCATCGTCTCAAGCGGCTGTCCGGTCCGCTGAACATACTCAGCCGCAAACCGTTCCGACGCCAAATACAAACACACCGCCCCGTCGGTCACCTGCGAGCAGTCGGTCACCTTGATCCGCCCGGTCACTTCGGTATTGTACCGCCCCTTTTGGCAGGCATGCTCATAACTCATATACCAGTCCCGCGTCTGGGCGTTGGGATTGCGTTTGCCATTGGCATAATTGATCGCCGAGATCCGCGCCAAATGCGTATCGTCCAGACCATACCGCGCCTCGTACACATCGCCCAGTTTGCCGAACAACTTGGGAAACGGAAACTCGATATTCTTCGACTCCCGCTCATACCAGGCCGCCGTCCCCAGATAATCCCCGCCCTTGGCCGGGCTGACCGTCTTCATCTGCTCAACCCCCACCACCGCGATACAGTCATAGAGGCCCGCCTGAAGATGCGCCATCGCCGACAAGATCGCCAGCGACCCTGACGCACAGGCCGCCTCGAACCGCATCGTCGCCAGCCCCTTGAAGTGCGGATCAAAATCCACAAAAAACGCCCCCAGATGCCCCTGCATGCAATACAACTCCGCCGCAAAATTGCCCACAAACGCCGCCTGAATATCCCGCGGCTCTATCCGCGTCACCGCCAGCGACCCTTCATACGCCTCGCGCATCATCGCACTGATATGCTTATTTTCACGCGCCCAGTTCCGCGCAAAATCCGTCTGATACCCGCCCAAAATATAAACCGTCTGCATAATCACCTTTCCACGTTAGAGGTTCGTTTCTCATCCATCCCATACGATGGCAATCCCACCGGCCCATCAACACCTCGTTTCCTGCCGCTGCCCTCTCATTTAGCCAAAAAATACCGCCCCACATTAAACACATTTCGCGCCCAGGCCGTATCGCACCTCAGCCCCTCCGGCACCGGCAGATTTTGCTGCTCCAGAAGCTCCGCCGCCCGCCCGTTGCCCCCGAGCATCCGCACCAGCATACTCGGCCCGGCCCAGTTATACCCCGCCGTCATCACCCGATCGATCCCGTCAATGCCATCCCTCGCATCGGTCACCTCCCCGATCAGCATATACGCATACGCGATATACATCCCCAAAATCTCTTTCACAATCTCCGCCTCGGTTCCTTCAGCGGCCAAAATCGTCTCAAACGCCCGCCGGTACATCCCGATATGAATATCCTCCTTGGCCTGCTCAACAAACCGCACATGCGGCTCAAACGCCGGCACATACCGCAACGTCGCCGGATCGATATATTCAAACGCCCCGTTTTCCAGCCGCTTATAAAAGCCGCCCTTGTCCCGGCTTTTGCGTCCCAGATGCCCGCCCTGAATCATTGCCTCAATATAGGCCGGCAAGACAATCTTATCGTGCATCGCATCGGACACATTTTCCTGCAAACTGCGAATAATCGCGGCGTGAATATCCAGCCCCACCAAATCCAGCGTCGCCAGCGGCGCCATAATCCGCCCCGTATAAGGGCCGATCAGATAATCCATCATCTCCACGCCGTACTGAGCCGCCAGCTCCGTAATCCGCGCAAACAGCACAAACGCTATCCGATTGCCTGCAAACCCGGCCGTCGGACGCACCGGAATCACCACCCGCCGCAGCTGCTTTTCCAAAAACGCCGCCATAAAATCCACCACCGCCGGATCCGTTTGGCTCTGCCCGCAAATCTCACACGCCAGCATCCGAGACGGCGGATTGTAAAAATGCGTGGACAAAAAATGCCGACGAAAATCCCTGCTGCGCCCCTCCGGCAACGTCTCCAACACCAGACTGGACGTTACCGAGCTGACAATCGAGCCGGCCCGCCGAAACCGATCCACCTGTTC
>JAAYQH010000266.1 GCA_012519365.1 Planctomycetota bacterium
AACAACCCTGCATCGCTGGTGACTTTCACTCCGTGAAATTCGAGTTTCAATGTGTTGTCAAAACTGACTCTCAGAGCCTCCTTTTTGGGTTCACCCATCAGGTTCTCCAAATCTGAACACAAAAACTGTTGTAGACAGCATCCATAAGCCCTATACTATCAAAGTCTTACCTTTTTGCACGGATTTACTTGGGAAATCCGGGATAAAATCGCTGTTTTCTGTCCTTTACAAAAACCAAAAGGTCGGCTATGATTCTGATTTTGTGGTCAACCGGTTTTATATCGAAAATTGGCGGGGGGAACAAAGCGTGAACAAGACACATTGAGACCCTGATTTGGATTGACTAATGCGGGAAATTGACAAGATTTACGAGCCCAGGCAGATCGAAACGCTGGCCGAGCAACTGTGGGAAAAGGGGCGTTATTTTCATGCCGACACATCAGCGAGAGGCAAGAAAAGGACTTTTACCATCGTTATTCCGCCGCCGAATGTTACCGCAGCGCTGCATCTCGGTCATGCTCTGAATAATACGCTTCAGGATATTCTCATTCGTATGCGGCGGATGCAGGGCTTCAACACACTGTGGCTGCCGGGCACGGATCATGCAGGAATTGCCACGCAGACGGTGGTGGAAAAACGCCTGCTGGCAGAGCAGGGCAAACGGCGGACGGATTTTACACGTGAGGAGTTTATCGGACATGTTCAGGCGTGGAAAGATGAATATGAGGCGAGGATTCTGAGTCAGCTCAAGAAAATGGGCTGTTCCTGTGATTGGGATCGGACGCGCTTTACGATGGATGAGGTTTGCGCTCGGGCGGTTCGGACGAATTTCTATAATTTGTTCAAGGACGGGCTGATTTATCGCGGCAAGCGACTGGTCAACTGGGACCCTGCCACCCAGACCGTATTGGCTGATGATGAGGTTGAACACCATACTGTCAAGGGGGCATTTTGGTACTTGCGATATCCTTTGCAAGAGCCGGTTCAGGTGGATGGGCAAACCCTTGACTTTGTTACTGTGGCGACGACACGGCCGGAAACGATGTTGGGCGATACGGCGGTGGCAATCAATCCCAATGACCCACGTGCGGGCTATCTTGTGGGCAAGAAGGTGCGGCTGCCGATTGTGGGGCGGCTGATTCCGATTATTGCCGATGAACACGTGGTATTGCCGGATCCGAACAGCGACGACGAAAAGGCCCGATTTTCGACCGGTTTTTTGAAGGTTACGCCTGCCCATGACCCCAACGACTGGGAAATCGGCCAGCGGCACAACCTGCCGGTTATTAATGTGATGGCACCGGATGGGACCATCAGCGATAAATACGGCTGGACTGATTGGGGGGCGATTAAAAATCCGGATGTTGAAAATTTCATCGGAATGGATCGATTTGAGGCCCGCGAAGCCATCATTGAATGGTTTCGTCAGGAAAAACTGCTCGAAGAGGTTCGCGAGTATACCCATGAGGTCGGGCACAGTTATCGAAGCCATGTGCCGATTGAGCCGTATTTGTCCGATCAGTGGTATGTAGCGGTCAAAAAACCGATTGTTGGCTGTCGGGTGACGCTTGATGAAGGACGCATTGAAACCGAAACGCGCGATGGCATTACGATGATCAAAGGCACGGATGTGCCGGTCAATTCACTGGCGGGTTTGGCGTTGGTGCCGCTGCTGGAAGGGCGATTGAAGTTTCATCCGGAACGCTACAGCAAGACCTATCAGACGTGGCTGGAGAACTTGCGCGATTGGCCGATTAGTCGGCAGCTCTGGTGGGGACACCAGATTCCGGTGTGGTCAGGTCCAATTGAAAACCTGTTCGGTGTTACAAAAGAAAGTAATACAGAGCGAGATATTCCAGACGGTGGGCCAGATACAAAGCTCTTTACAATCAGGACAAGAATTGGAGGAGTAGAAGTTTCTTTTCAAACTCGAACAGTTGACGGGCAAACGTTCGCTTATGTATGTGTTCCGCATGGTCATTTGAAAATAGAACAACTATTAGAAAACTCCGGTTTTGTGCGCGATGGCGATGTGTTGGATACGTGGTTTTCCTCGGCGTTGTGGCCGTTCAGTACACTGGGCTGGCCGGAGCAGACTGACGACCTGAAGACCTTTTACCCGACGGATGTTTTGTGTACCGCCCGGGAGATTATTACGCTGTGGGTCTCGCGGATGGTGATGATGGGGCAGTACTGCGTCGGCGATATTCCGTTTTCCGACGTGTATATCCACGCGATGATTCAGGATGGCCAGGGCCGCAAGATGAGCAAGAGCC
>JAAYQH010000267.1 GCA_012519365.1 Planctomycetota bacterium
CCTGAATATATGTCGTGTTGTATCGCGGTCCGCCGTTGTGATAATTACGGCCTTTACGGATACAATCATCGGTCAGCACAGACAGCATCATCGCCGGCAGATACCTCGCGTAAAGCCGCTCAATGACATTGTTGCCTTTGACTTTCAGGTCGATAAAATAAGCAAGCTGTTTTTCATACGCCTGCATCACCTGCTCAAAGGACTCAAACATCTCGGCATCACCGGTTTTGGGGCCGACCTGTTTACCCGTCCGCGGATCGACGCCGTTGTTCAGCGCCAGTTCAAAAATCTTCGGCCAGTTGCAGTAGCCCGTCAGCGTACAACTTTCCTTGCCAAAACTGCTGGTCTCCACGCAGCCGCTCGGCCCGCCGCTGCGGGCATCGAACATGGTTTTACCGTCGTGAAGCATTTCTCGGATAATCACATCTGTATTGAATACCGACGGCTGCCCGAAACCGCAGCGAATCACCCGGCAGGCGCGTTTCAAAAACCGCTCCGGATTTTTGGCACTGATCTGAATACACGCACTGGGCTGAACCAGTCGCATCTGCTCGACCACATCCAGCATCAGATAGGATACCTCATTGACCGCATCGGCCCCGGTGGCCGGATCCACGCCGCCGATATTGATCAGGGCAAAATCCGTATAGGTGCCGCTTTGCTCTTCAGTAATGCCGACTTTCGGCGGGGCGGGCTGATTGTTGAACTTGATCCAAAAACATTGCAGCAGCTCTTTGGCCTGTTCAGTGGTCAGTGCGCCCTCCTCAATCTGGCGTTTATAGAACGGATACAGATGCTGATCCAGCCGCCCGGGATTGTACGAATCCCAAACGTTCAGCTCGGTAATTACCGCCAGATGAATAAACCAATACGCCTGCAATGCCTCGTGAAAGGTCCGTGGCGCATACGCCGGCACATGCTTGCAGACCGCCGAAATCGTTTCCAGTTCTTTCCGGCGTGCCGGGTTGTGTTCTTTTTTGGCCAGCTCGGCCGCATACTCGGAATATCGCCTCGCCAGTGTCAAGACCGCCTCAATCGCCAGGTTCATCCCCTTCAGTTCCTGCTCTTTGGAATAAGCCTCCGGATCATTCAGATAGTCCAAATGTCTCAAATGCGCACGAATGTCATCCTGCATGTCCAGTAAACCGCGACGGTATATTTTATCGTCAAGAATGGCATGGCCGGGGGCTCGCTGTTCCATAAATTCCGTAAACACGCCTGCCTCAAAGGCCGTATGCCATTGACGGCTCATCTGGCCGAAGACCTTCTCGCGCATCGTCTTGCCCTTCCAGAAGGGAATGATCTTCTCGGCATAGATCTTCTTGACCGACTCATCGACGTCGAAAGAAGTGCGCGACCGCCGGCTCATCACCTCAAAATCCTCAAGCGTATGGCAGCACAACTCCGGATAGGTCGGCGTTGCCTTCGGCGCCGGCCCGCGTTCACCCACAATCAGTTCCCCCTCATTGATACACAGGGCCTTATGTTCCATCAGATACTTCAGAGCCATACCCCGAAGAACAGGCGCTGAAACCTGCATCTGAATACCTGTTTGATAAAAATCAGTAATCAGTTCCGCCCGCTCGGCGCTGATGTACGGTTTGGTTTCGACGCTTTGTCGTCGTAATCGTGCGACTCGTTCATTCATAAAATTATCCACCCACTTTCACCTTAAATCCCAACTCTCGCAACCCATGTGCGAGAACTTTCAGCGTGTGCGGGGCGCTGGCGGGTCGTTGAGGCACATTGCTTGTTCGACCCAGCCGACGCGCCTTGGCGCTGCCGCCGCTATTATACGGCAAAAGGTCAATTTGCTGAATAGTTTTCAGACTTTTTACGAATTGACCGATTTGCGCAATCGCCTTTAGCTCGTCATTAAACCCCGGCACCACCGGTATGCGGACAATGATTGATTTGCCAAGCGACGCAAGCAAAGCGATGTTGTCCAGAATCTGTGCATTTTTTACCCCTGTAAAAGCCTCGTGTTTATCCGAATCCATATGCTTGATATCACACAAAAACAAATCGGAAATCTCCGCCATACGCCGTACCACTTGGCTTGGAGCATAACAGGACGTATCCACGGCGGTATGAATATCCCGCTTCTGACAGCCGCTAAGCAACGCCTTCAGAAAGTCCGGCTGCATCAGCGGCTCGCCGCCCGAAAAAGTAACCCCACCGCCGGAAGTATCGTAAAAAATATGGTCTTTTTCGATCTCTCTGAGCACTTCCTCGACTGTAACCGTCTGTCCGACAATCTCACGCGCATTGGACGGGCAGACCGTCAAACATGTTCCGCAGCAACTGCAACGCGATGCATCGGTTGCCGGGGCACCCTGGATAAGTGTGATTGCCGATTTCGGACAGACCTCTATGCATCGGCCGCATTTAACACACCGCACAGGCCGATACATCGGCTCCGGCTGAAGAATCCAGCTTTCAGGGTTATGACACCACGAACACCGAAGCGGACAGCCTTTCAAAAAAACCGTGCTCCGAATTCCGGGGCCATCATGAATAGCATATTTTTTTATATCAAAGATTATGCCTTGAGCATTCATTGAAATTCCAGAATAATCTTGTCTTGTTTGCCTGTCCCCAAACAAAAAAGTATAACAAAAAACAGAAAAAACCACCCCCCCAATATGCCTTTAACGCGCAAACCGTTTTGGGTTGTTCTCAGGTGTGGGGTCGAAACTCTCGTCGCGATTCAAAAACCCATGGCGATACAGCAGATTCAATATCCTGCGGCGCACGGCACGCACCGGGACGGTCAAAAATCGATGAACCCGAATAGCCATGCTGGGCCGTCGCGATAGTGATTTCTCCCGGTCGGTCAACAAGTCCGGTCGAAGCCGACGTTTGTGTTTGAGCAGATGATAGGTATCTTCGCGATGTAAGAGGGTGCAGATTGGCTTGCACCATCGCCCTTGAAGCAGCAGCGAAATTTGAAAATCGATAAGATAGGGGCGATTATCAATGCCGATTAAAATATTGCCGCGTTTGTTTAGATCCAAATAGCATACCCCTTGCCGATGAATCTGACCCAAAAGATGTTTCAAATCATCAAAAAAACTATCCGGCAGCGGGGGGGTTTCATCGAGAGAATGTCCCTGGATATACCAATACACAAATCCATTCCGTCCGTATTCGCCAATCAATTGCGGAACCTGCTCAAGCGACTGCAGACGCTGTAAAAGACCGAATTCCCGTTGTTTGAGAACACGTCCCACCCACGCCAGCGGAATGCCAAGAAAGGATTGAATGCGATTGAGTTTCAAAACGATTCGTTCCGGTTTTTGAGAGGCTTGAGCCGGCTGATCTGCAGCTTCATAAAGCCCGGTAGCCGCAAAAAAATCATGCTTGAATGTGCGCACCAATGCCCACTGCCGACCTGCGATAAAAGCGTGTTTCGGCAAACCGCTCGTGCCGCATGCAAATAGGCTGTTTTTTAGATATTCACGCACATTTTTGCCTTATTTTTGAGATAGGAAACCCACGTCGTCCTTACCATAGGGCAAACCGGCTCGTTGTCAAGATGTTGTTCAAGAATCTAACCGGCTGCTGCCTAACAAGAGAGTTATTTTCGCAAAATCAGCCGATGGGTTGTGCACCTGATGTGATATGGGAGATTTCCTGCTGTAAAGCGTTCAGCAGATCTCCTTGCGGCACAGTGGCGATACGTTGACCCCCGCGGTAGAGAAAGCCCTTTCCTTTGGCCGCGCATACCGCCACATCCGCATCCGCTGCTTCGCCGGGGCCGTTCACGATGCAACCCATCACTGCTACCCGCACGGGCACATCGAGTGTTCTCAGCAGTGTGCGCACCTTTCGGGCCAGGCCGACCACATCGACCTCACACCTCCCGCAGGTCGGACAGACCACCAGCTCAGGCCCGTGTTTTTCTGCCAGCCCCAAAGAGCCTAATATCTCTAAACCGAGTTGTGCTTCCTGCACCGGGTCGCCGGCAATGCTTACACGGATCGTATCCCCGATGCCCTCGGCCAGCAGGGCCCCGATGGCCACCGCTGAAGGCGTGCGGGCATCCTCAACTAATCCCGCGTGAGTCAGTCCGATATGAATCGGGTACTCAAACGCCCCTGCAATAGCGCGATTGACTTCAATTGTTCGTACGGTATCAGCGCTTTTAGCGCTCAGGACGATATTGTCAAAGCCCGCCTTTTCAAAAAAATGCACATACGACTGCATCTCGCTTAACATCAGCGCCACACGCTGATCTTGCTGCACATCGGAAGTTTTCAAATCACGGATACTGGCCTCGTTAACGCCGATGCGAATCGCCGCAGAGTGCTGTTTAGCACAGTCGATGATCCGCCGAATGTCCAGGGGGTCTTTGATATTGCCGGGATTGAGCCGGATCTTGGCCGCTCCGGCCTCCAGTGCCTCAATCGCCCGTTGAGGAGAGAAATGAATATCCGCCACGAGCGGGATGGGCGATTTTTCCGCGATTTTTGCAAACGCCTTTGTATCTGCCTGCGTAGGCACAGCGATTCGCACCAATGCACAACCGGCTGAGGCCAGTTGTTTGACCTGATGCACACAAGCCTGGACATCTGTCGTATGCACCTTGGTCATCGACTGCACCGCGATAGGATAACCGCTGCCCAGCCGCAGGGGACCAATGGTAACTGTTTTTGTCTTTCGTCGTTCTAACATCTTTTCTGTGACACGCAATGCACCTTTATACCAAAAGGCCGGAATAATTGCGGCCGTATTCAACATTGTTATATCCGAATTATATCCAACGCGGCTTAAGGGTGGTGAACCATTTTCATACATTGTTCATAGGCCGGTCGTTGTCCAACCAAACTCAGATCGTAGTGTTTATACCAAAAGTCGCCTCTGCAAGTCAACAAAAACCTTCTTTCTTGCAAATATGTAAACAGCCCACTACAATAAGGCAAATTGGCGACTGAGAAAAGGGATTTTACGATGCCCAGAACACTCTTATTGTGGCTATTGATTGCGGCAATGCTCGGGTGGTTTATGTGGCCTCGGCTGAAAAAAGGGACGATAATGTCCACTATAGGATTTAGCATTGGCATTTTACTTGCGATTTATGGGGCACTGGCGATTCTTCTGTTCGCATTTCAACACAAACTTTTGTATATCCCGTGGCGTAAGGTGGAAGCCACCCCCGCTGACCTCTACTTGCCATTTGAAGATGTCCAAATCGAAACCCCCGACGGCATGAAACTTTCTGCTTGGTATATCCCGGCTGAAAATTCAGATTGTACGGTCTTATTTTGCCACGGCAATGCCGGAAACATCAGCCATCGTCTCGATACCCTGGCCCTTTTCTATGAACTGGGGATAAATTCTCTGATATTTGACTACCGCGGCTACGGCCAGAGTACCGGCAAAACCACAGAAGAGGGGACCATTCTTGATACCCTGGCTGCTTTCCAATGGTTGAGCGACCAGAAAGACCTGCCGCCCGAGTCGATTATTCTTTTTGGTCGCTCACTTGGCGGGGCGGTCGCGGCCCAAGCCGCTGCGAATCTGCCCCAGACCCCACCGGCCGGGTTGGTGGTGGAAAGCGCTTTTACCTCTTTTGTGGATATTGGATCGCATTATTATCCGTGGCTCCCAGTGCGGTGGTTTGCCCGATACTCCTACAATACACTCAAAGCGATTCAAAATGTTCCTTGCCCTGTCGTGGTTATCCACAGCCCCGATGATGAGATTATTCCTTACGAAATGGGGTGCCGCCTTTACGAGGCCGCCCCAGCGCCGAAGCGGTTTTTCCAATTAAAAGGTTCACACAACGAAGGCTTCTTCGTTCACTTGGATTTGTATCGCTCAATCTGGCTCGAGACAATCTCATTTATTGCCGAACAGAGAACGCCGTGAGCAATGCTGTTGGGAGGTTCAAAATTCCACGGAATTCGGGGATACGGGACGCG
>JAAYQH010000268.1 GCA_012519365.1 Planctomycetota bacterium
ATAACTTTTTGTAAATCGCAATCGCGTGAGGAGTTGCCAATCATAATTTCAAAGGTGCCCGGCTCGACGCCATAGTTCATTTCGATATTATAAAATGCCAATTTCTCGGGAGTAATTTCCAGAGTGACCGTTGTGCTTTGGCCGGGGTCCAACGTAATCCGCTGAAACCCTTTCAACTCTTTGACGGGCCGCGTCACCGAACTGTAACAATCGCGAATATACATCTGCACCACCTCATCGCCGCAGCGATCACCGATGTTTGTCACCTCTACCGATAGGGTCGTTGTTTCATTCGGCCGAATCACTTCCTTTTTAAGTCTTGGACAACCGAATCGGAATTGAGTATAGCTCAGGCCGAATCCAAAAGCAAACAAAGGGCTGACCTGATCAAATAAGTAGCCGCGCCGGGCAGACGGCTTATAATTGTAAAAGGCCGGAATATGGCCGACAGAACGAGGAATGGTGATCGGCAATTTTCCACCCGCATTGACCCGGCCAAACAATACCTCCGCGACAGCACGTCCTGTTTCCTGGCCAAGATACCAGCATTCAAAGATAACCGGTACTTTTTCCGCCAGATTTCGAACCGCCAAAGGCCGTCCATTAAACAGCAAGGCAACGACGGGCTTGCCCACCGCGGCAATGGCGTCCACCAACTCGTCCTGTAAACCCACCATCTGAAGAGAAGGACGGTCCCCCAAATGGTGGGGCTCCCACGCTTCGCGTGAGGTCTGTTCATTTCCACCGATGGCAAGGACGACCGCATCAGCCTGTTGTGCCAGCTGAACGGCCTGGGCAATTGATTTACGATCCTCTGTCGGATCGCTCAAGACCACCTCGTCCTGTTCCCAGGAGCCTCCTACTGTGATTTTACAGCCTTCATGATAAAGAACTTCAACGGCATCTCCGAGATAGTCCTGAATCCCCTGCAAAACCGTTGAAACGTATTTGGGCCGTCCGCTGTAGCCTCCCAGTAATTCTCTGTTGGCATTGGGACCAATCACCGCCAGCCGTTTTATGTTTTTCTGATTCAACGGTGCTATGTGGTGATCATTTTTCAAAAGCGTAATGGTTTTGCAGGCAGCCTCGAACGCCAACATACGATGCTTTTCCGAGCCAACGATTTTTTCTGCTTGCTCCGGATCGACAAAGGGGTCTTCAAATAATCCGAGTCTGAATTTCCATTCGAGCATCGGGGCGACCAAGGAATCAATCAGAGACTCTTCAATTCTCCCTTCTCGCACCAATTCAACGAGATTCGGATAACAATCGGGATCGGGCAATTCTATATTTACACCTGCTTTTGCCGCCAGGGCCGCCGCTTCTTTTCCGTCCCGCGCTAAAAAGTGACCAAAGAATCCCGGCCGTTCGTTTAACTCGCGGATGGCGAAATAGTCTGAAACAACATAGCCTTTGAAGCTCCATTCCTCCCGCAAGACTTCACGCAACAGCCATCTATTGGCATGCGACGGCACACCATCGATTTCATTATATGACGCCATGACACTGATTGCATTGGCCTCGTGAATAGCCTTCTTGAACGGATATAAAAAGACCTCGCGAAGGATACGCGGCGATACATTAACCGGGGCACAATTGGTGCCGGATTCAGGCTGGCCATGCGCAGCAAAATGCTTGAGGGTGGCAATGAGATGTTTTTTGTCTTCAAATGCGGCGTCACCCTGAAAACCCAATACGGCCGCAACACCCATCCGTGAGACCAAATAGGGATCTTCACCAAAAGTTTCCTCCACCCGACCCCATCGCGGCTCCCGTGCCACATCGACCACCGGCGTCAGTGCCTGATGCGCTCCGCGTATTCGGGTTTCCTGGGCGGTCGCCTCATACACTCGTCGCACCAGATCCGGATCGAATGTCGATGCCAAACCGATAGGCTGCGGAAAGCTGGTTGCCCCGACAGCCGCGTGGCCGTGCAGGCATTCTTCATGGATCACCACCGGAATCGGAAGACGCAGGTTTTCCTTAAAAAACTTCTGAACAGCGTTAGCCAGTTCGGCCATTTGACGCGGATTTTTCCCGCCTGCTGTATCGCTGAGCCGGGCAATCTGGCCCAAACCATACGGGAAAGCGGCTTTGGCTTTTTCGGGATCCAACTGGCCGGCTTGATTGACCAGTGTCTTGTCTTTGGTCCGCCAGACACAGAGCATCTGTGCTGTTTTTTCCTCCAGAGTCATCCGTGAAAGCAAGTCTCTGACGCGATGGGGAACAGGCATGACAGGATCTAAATAGACCGGGGTGTTTTCCGTTTGATTTTGCATTGGTCTTCTTGTCCGTCCTCTTGGGGTTAAAGTATGTTTGCGAATAGTTTTCAGGCTTCATCGTGTGCGTCGTGTAGTCGCCGACGTTCGATAAGATCGGCTTCAATCTTTTCGATTCTCGCCTTATTCAATGGGTAGAACATCATAAGAATCGCCCCGATTAAGGCAAATAACGCCGGGTACAGGCTGATACTTAAACGGATACCCTGAATGGCTCGTTCCGTCTGTTCAACATTCGGCACATATCCATAGCTGGCCAGTATCCACGCCTGAAACGCCCCGCCGAGAGCCACACCTAATTTCAGCGCAAACAGGGAGGCGGCCATAACCAGAGCCGTAGCGCGTCGTCCGGTTCTCCATTCTGAATAATCCGCTGTATCTGTATAAATTGCCCATTGCAAGACGGATACCGGACCGACCGAAAAGGAGGTGATCAACTGGAGAAGAAACAGTAAACCAATCTGATGCGGATTGATAAAATACATCAACCCCGAGGATACGGCACACAAGAACAGAAAACCGGCGTAGGTGTTTGACTTGCCGAAAAAACTGCTGAACCACTTGGTCAGAACCGCGCCGATAATCGTGACAATTGTACCAAATAGTATGAACGCAGCAGCCAACTGACTATAAGATACACTGAAGTCCCGCCCCATCAGTGTCATTTGTCGATCGCGTATATAATATTCAAAAAAATACATGATGCTGCTGCTGCGCATCACGATGAAGATAAGCTGAACGATTGTTGCTGAGCCGATCAGCAGCCAGGGAACATTGGCAAAGAGGTCTTTAATGTCCTGCATAATGGGAGTTTTTTGTTTTTTGAGCGGCTTGACCCGTTCCCTGGTGGTTGCAAAGGTAATCAAAAATAGGACGGCTGCCAACGCGCCAAGACATCCCATCGTGACCCGCCAGCCGGCTACCTCGTCGCCGCGTCCAAAGAACTCCACCAGTCGTACAACCGCGTACTGTGCGATAAACATCCCGATAAACGCCAATCCGAAACGAAATGCCGAGACGACAGTTCGTTCCGAAGAATTGGGGGAAATGACCCCCATTAACGCTGAATAAGGCACATTGATTGCTGTATAGACCATCATCATCAGCGTATAGGTGATATAGGCGTATACCAGTTTGCCTGTGGGCCCCAAATCAGGTGTTGAAAACATCAAAAACCCGATGACGCCGAACGGCACCGCAAACCACAGGAGATAAGGACGGAATTTTCCCCAGCGGGTATTTGTCCGATCGGCAATGGCACCCATTATGGGGTCGTTTATCGCGTCCCAAATCCGTGTTACCAAAAACATTGTCCCTGCCGCGGCGGCGGATATTCCAAAAACATCCGTATAAAAGTAAACCAAAAAGAAAATGAATGTTTGAAAGAAAAGATTGGACGCTGTGTCGCCCAGACCATACCCCACTTTTTCCAGCAACGAAAGTTTTGGCATCTCGTTTTTCACTAAAACCTCCCTTTTTTTCTCAGATGATGTTGACAGCAGGACTTTAGTCGTTAAGTTTGTGCTGAAAACCAGTCTGGCTTTCCAGCGTGCTTCGAATTCCAAGGGTCGCACTTTTTAGCGCGTGTGATTCCGCTTTCAAAGTAATAGTGCCCGGCTGATGAGGCATTGTGCGGACTATCGCAAGGCAAAATCCATTAAAGGCTTGCCGCTCACAGGAGGGAAAAGGCACAAGGTTTGTCGGGTCGCCGTTATCCGTCGCGATAATTCGGCCGGGACCGTCAATTGAAAACGTCACGAGGGGATTTGCTCGAGGGACGGTGATGCCGTTTTTGTCTGTAATCCGTGCTGTCACAAATGCCAAATCCCTGCCATCGGCCTGAAGGCGTGCCCGATCTACTGTCAGTTCAATCGCAACCGGCACATCGGCGGTTTTCCTGATGTCCTCGGCCCATTTCCGTCCGTTTTTATAAGCGATAACCTTCACCTCACCCGGCTCATATACCGCCTCATCCCAGCGCAGGCGATAGTCGTACTTCTCTTTGGTTTTGCGACCCCATGAGCGACCGTTGATGAAGAGTTCGGCTTGATCGCCTGAGGTGAAAACGTGAATCGGTGTTTCCTTGCCGATTCGTTCCGGCCAGTTCCAATGCGGCAGAATATGGGCCATCGGCAATTCGGAGCGCCAGTGGGCCTGATACAAAAAGAACCGGTCTTTTCGGAACCCCGCCAGGTCGATAATGCCGAAATAAGAACTGCGTGACAGGTAATAAGGGGTTGGCTCGCCCAGATAATCCCAGCCGCTCCAGACAAATCCTCCGGCCACAAAAGGATGACGTGCTTGCGTTGCGAAGACCTTGTCCGCTGATGCCCCAAAATCCGCGGTATAGAGTTCATATGCACTGACATATCGGTGTTCCGGATCTCCGCCGCTGTTGTCCTTAACAGGTGCGCTGATGCCCTCAAAGACAGGAAACAGATAGGTGCCTCGCGTACTGAGAGCGGCGGCATTCTCGCTGCTGAGAACGACCTTGTCGGCAAAAGCGTTATGAAAAGCCGAATACATCGGCGGGGTTGTTATCCCCCTCAGTCCTGCATAGGCCGATGCATCGCGAATCCCCTCACCCTGATAATTCAGACTGATAACGTCCACCACCGCAGGCATCGGCATATCGGGCTTGGCATAGTTCATCGCAACGGTCGCCGGTCGCGTGGGATCCTCCTCTTTCACGATATGGTACA
>JAAYQH010000269.1 GCA_012519365.1 Planctomycetota bacterium
CGCGGCGATGCCGATGCAGCCGACCGAGTACCTCAACGGCAAGACCCTTGTGTTCAGATGTCTGGGACATACGGAAAATTGCTTAAAACTGCCTGATTGTACCTGACTCTACGGCCATTTACGCTGAAAAAATCGGTTTTTGCCGCGACCAAAACCCTGCCCTTTGACAGTCAGCATATCTGAAATCCGACCTCTGTCTTCTGTCCTCGGGCAACCGCCGAATGTCGCATTTACGTTTGCACTTTGGCGAGGGTGTAATGGTCAGCCCCTACCTCAAGGGCTTTCAAATTCAGATCCACCATTTGGGGATTCTTGGCCGAGAACAAATCCTCAATCGCCCGGCAGATGCTGTCCTTCGCCACCAGCCGCGTATGATCGATAAACGCACCCAACGCAACAATATTGGCCACCTTCAGGTTGCCCAATCGATGCGCCAGCTCCGTCGCCGCCACGTGCAGCTGCTCCACATCATCCCGCTCAAGCAACCGCTGAATCATTGATGTATTCAGCAAAATCACCCCCCCCGCGACAACGCTCGAACCAAACCGCTCCAACGAAGGTTGATTGAGCATGATCGCCAAATCCGGAGTCTCGACAAACGGACAGGCGATTTCTTCTTCGCTGACCACCACCGTGGCGTTTGCCGTTCCGCCCCGCATCTCAGCGCCATAGGCCACCCAGCCGCTGACGTTTTTGCCCTCCATCAAGCACGCCCGGGCGATCAAATTGCCCACCACGACAACGCCCTGCCCGCCTGAACCGGCAATGGTAATATTTATTGAATTGTTCATCATCTTGAATTTCCAACATTCCCCGTACCGCCGGCAATGCCGCGTCCAACCGGCAAAAACAGCCCGCTACCCGGCGGAACTATTTATTTATCCTTATAGACCCCCACCGGAAAGACCGTCTTCATTTCGTGATTGACAAACTTCACAGCCTTATCCGGCGACAACTTCCAGTCTGTCGGGCACATCGACAGCACTTCCACAAGCGAAAACCCCTTGCCGGCGATTTGACATTCGAACGCCTTCCGGATTGCCCGTCGGGTAGCCAGAACATCGCTGGGGCTGCTGACGGCCGTACGTTCCAGATAGCACACGCCCTCCAGACTGCGGAGCAATTCGCACACATGGATAGGCCCCCCTTCGCCATGCATGCCGCGCCCTTCGGGTGTGGTGGTGGTACGTTGTCCAAGCATCGTGGTCGGGGCCATCTGGCCGCCGGTCATCCCATAGATCACGTTATTGATAAAGATCACCGTGATGTTTTCGCCGCGATTGGCCGTGTGGATCGTCTCGGCCGTGCCGATCGCCGCCAAATCACCGTCTCCCTGATAGGTGAACACAATTTTATCCGGATGCACCCGTTTGAGGCCGGTCGCCGCGGCCGGGGCGCGTCCGTGGGCGCATTCTATCATATCGCAATCGATATAATCATACATCATAACCGCACAACCGACCGGCGCCGTGCCGATAGTCTTCTCGCGAATGCCCAACTCATCAATCACCTCCGCCAGCAAACGGTGCACAATGCCGTGCCCACAGCCGGGGCAATAATGGGTAATCGTCTCTTTCAGCGTTCGGGGGCGTGTAAACGTCGCCATGATCAATCCTTTCGTGTCGCCCAGACCGACGGATTGGCCTGCATCGACTCAACAATCTCGAGAATCTCGGTGTCCAGCGGATACCAGCCGCCGCCTTTGCCGAAAAACTCCACCGGCACACGGCATTCGCTGGCCAGCTGCACATCCTCAACAAACTGACCGCTGCTCATCTCCACCACAAGGATCCGACTGACACGCTCAGCGGCCCGTCTGAACGGCTCTTTCGGAAATGGCCACAGGGTAATCGGACGAATCAGGCCGGCTTTGATGCCCTTTTGGCGAGCCCGTCTGACCGCCCCTTTGGCAATGCGCCCGCTCATCCCATAGGCCGCGATCAAAATCTCTGCATCCTCGGTTTCGTATTCCTCATACAACGACAATTCCTCTTCGATCCGCCGATACTTCTGCTGTAAATACTCGTTGTGATGTACCAACCCATCAGCCGGTTGCAAAATCAGCGTTTTGACCACGCGCGACGCACGCCCCGCACAGCCGGTCAGGGCAAAGTCCTTGGCCGGAAGCTCGGCAATCGGCCGATACGGTCGTATGTCCAGCGGTTCGGCGATCTGCCCCAAAATGCCGTCGCCCAGGATCATCACCGGATTGCGGTACAGATCCGCCCAATCAAACGCGTGCATCGTCAGGTCATACAACTCCTGCACATAGGCCGGCCCCAACACAATCAGCCGATAATCGCCGTGACCGCCGCCTTTGACCGCCTGGAAATAATCCCCCTGAGAAGCGCGAATATTGCCCAGCCCCGGGCCGCCCCGCTGCATATTGGCAATCACGCACGGAAGCTCGGCCGCAGCGATATAACTGATGCCCTCCTGCTTGAGGCTGATGCCCGGTGAGGATGAGCTGGTCATACACCGCGCCCCACCCGCGGCGGCGCCAAACACCATATTGATCGCCGCCACTTCGCTCTCGGCCTGCACAAACACCCCCCCGGCCTGCGGCAAACGCCACGACAAGTACTCGGGCACTTCATTTTGCGGCGTAATCGGATACCCCGCGAAAAATCGACACCCTGCCTGCACGGCCGCCTCGGCCATCGCCTCATTGCCTTTGAGAAGAACTTTCTGTCCCATTATCGTTTCGCCGTCTTGTTGCTACGGATTTCTATAGCGGTATCCGGACACATCCGAAAACACAGGCCGCAACCCGTGCACCGATCCGCGTCAATCAACTCTGCATAAGGATGACCCTGTTCATTCAGGGCATCCGACATACGGATATTGCCACACGGACAAAATATCACGCATAACCCGCATCCTTTACAGCGATGCGCATCAAAGTGTATATCGACGTTGTTTTTAGACATTTCACGCCCCTTTTCTCTGGCTTAACGCAAAACAGCATCATATCCCCGCCCCCAAACCACGTCAAATAAATAAAATACTCTTCCCCAATCGGTCAGGTTTTCATAAAAATGCCAAAAACGGATTCAACCGCCAAAAAAGTATTAACATCCCAACGGGCATACTCATTGTCCGCTTTCAGAACCGACTTGCTCCGGTTCAGCAAACGGCTTGGGTGTGTAGGCAATTTGTCCGTCCTCGGTATAAATCTGCCAGGCCCGCACATAATCCACACGGAACTCATCCGGCAACTGGGCTTGGGTAATATCGCCGCCCCAGTCGCCAATCTCCGAGGAGATAATCAGATACACCGGCACTTGGGCCACGCCGCCGGCACTGGTGCGCCACGTCTGCTTGCCGTCCACATAAAACACATACTCCTCCGGCGTCCACAACAGCCCAAAGGTATGGAATCCCTCCATCACGCCGGGCACTTTTGCACGATAACCGGCGGTTTTGTGGTGTTTGCCGTAGCCGTCCCAGTGCAGGGTGTGCTGCACCTCCTCATCAAGCGTATTTTTCTCGAAAATATCCAGTTCGGTGCCGTCCATCCCCCCAAATCGCGTTGAACCAATATCGCCCGGCGGGGCCGGCATTGCCCAAAAAGCGGACCAAAACCCCGGCTGGCTCTGCATCTCGGCACGAATCTCAAAGTAGCCGAATCGCTGCGTAAAGGTCTGCTGTGTCTCAAGGCAGGCGGTGTCATACCATCCCTGACGCTCAGGGCTTTTGCGGGTAATAACACGAAGCAGCCCCCTGCCATCCAGAACGGCACACTCCCGATGCCAGAAGTTGTTCTTTCGCTGGGGACGGTTGCGATGAACCACCGTCCATAAATTTGGATCGATGACCGTCCCGTCAAACTCATCTGCAAAGGTCAGCTTCCAAATATTGCCCTGTCCCGCGGCCGCCGGCGGAACAACCGCCTCGGCAGCCGGTTTCTCCACTTGGCCGAGCACCTGCAAGAGGACAGCCATCCCCATCAACATTGAATAAGCCATAACACGTCCCCTTTCCAAAAAACCAAAAACGGTTCCTCAAGCCTCTTATTTCTTGCTATTGTACGCTTTTTCACGGCCAAACGCCACGATTTTCCTCAAAAACCACCCCCCACATGGCCAAGATAAACGGATTAACCGTTGTTTCTTCGTGGATAACCCGCTATACTAAAATTCGACTCGAAACCCAACTTATTATTACCAGGAGAGATGATATGACCCTTGGACGTCGTCAGTTCATCAAAGGCTCTGTCGCGGGCATCGGAACCGCATTACTGGGCTGCCATTCGGATTCCACTCATGCCCCATCAAAACAATCCTGGCATTTTGTACCCGATGAAGTCGTCCCGCTGGGTAACACCGGCCTGAAGACCTCGCGCGTGGGCTTCGGCACAGGGATGCGCGGCTTCAATCGTCAATCCAATCAGACCCGTTCCGGACAGGAGCATTTTACCGCCCTGATTCGCAGTTGTCTCGACCACGGCATCCGACTCTTCGACAGCGCCGATTTGTACGGTTCGCACACCTTTTTGGCCAATGCCCTTCAAGACGTGCGGCGGGAAGAGTATTGTCTGGTCTCCAAAATCTGGTATATGCCTCGGGGCCTGCCGGAGCCGGAACGCCCCGACGCCAATGTGGTGGTCGAGCGTTTTCTCAAAGAGTTGCGAACCGATTATATCGACATTTTACAGATACATTGTATGAGTGCGCCCGACTGGACAGAGCGTATGCAGGACCAGATGGCGCTATTGGATACGCTCAAACAAAAGGGGCTGATCCGTACGCACGGCGTCTCGTGTCACTCATTGAGGGCTCTGAACGCCGCTGCCGAGGACCCCTGGGTCGATTGCATCCACACCCGCATCAACCCCTACGGCCAAGCGATGGACGATACGCCCGACAACGTCGTTGCCGTCCTGCAAAAGGCTCACGCCAACGGCAAAGGCATTATCGGGATGAAATTGATCGGCGAAGGACGATTTCGCGACAGCGACGAGCAGCGCAACCGCTCGATCGACTATGTTTTCAATCTTCGGTGCGTTAATGCCGCGGTAGTCGGCTTTGAGACCACTGACG
>JAAYQH010000270.1 GCA_012519365.1 Planctomycetota bacterium
GGCGATTAACCTGGCCGCCCGCAACGGCTACACTGCAGTGATGAGCCATCGTTCCGGCGAGACCGAAGACGCCACCATCGCCGATCTGGCAGTGGCCACCGGTGTTGGGCAGATCAAAACCGGCGCACCGTGTCGTACCGACCGCATCGCCAAATACAACCAATTGCTGCGGATTCACGAAGAGTTAGGCTCGGCGGCACGCTATGGCGGCGAAATTTTCAAGTTCAAACGCTGAACATTCCGATAGATTTAAGGCACAGACGTCACCGGGGCGTCTGTGCCTTTTTTAACAACCAAAAACCAAACATCAAACTGAAAATGACGTACAGTCCTGCGGGCCGGACTTGCCTTATTTTGCTTTTTGAACGTTTAGCATTGATTTTCCGTTGACGAGGTTGGCGTTGACAATCCGTTTTTTGTGGTTTTGTCTGTTCTTTACCGTGGGGGCCGGGGCGATGACGCTGGCGATCCTCATCGAGCCGGAACTGATGAATTATTATATGAGCCGACGCGCCCTTCAGGACATCTACGCCCAGAATGAACAAATCAAGGAGATGACCGATCAGTACATCGCCCGCATTCAACTGATTGAGCAGGAACCGGCGGTCCTCGATCGGATTCGGGTGTTGGCCTTCAATCAGCCGCTGGAACGAGAGGACACCGTCTTTCCCCGCGGAGACAATCAGCACTTGCGTCAAAAAACCCAGGCCCTGTTTGAGATGCTCGAGGCCAAAAACAACGCCGGGACACCGATGCCGGCCTGGCTTCAGCGTTGCAGCCAACCGAACATTCGGCGGGCTTTGTTTCTGGCCGGGGCGGCCCTGGCGATGCTGACCTTTATCTTCTTCGGCTCTCCCCGTGGGGTTCGGCAAGACAAGTCATCCACCGCCGATCAATAGGCAATCCGAAACTCGGTATAACGCGGATTGACGGGCACTTCATTGACGGTAACCTCACGGACGTAATGCTCAAAGTGCTCTTTGATCTCTTTCAGGCACAAATCGATGGCATTGGGTGAACCCTGCATCAGGGCTTCTACCGTTCCATCAGGCAGATTCCGCACAAAGCCGGTTACGCCGTATTTGGCCGCCACCCGGCAGGCGATATAGCGAAAGCCGACACCCTGCACCCGCCCGTGAAAAATGATATGTCTGGCCGTCTGTTCCATCACGACAGGCCCTCTCGACAACGGCATTGCCAACAGAGGCAATGACCGACACGCTTACTGGACGTCTTCTTCGGCCCCTGTCAACTCCGCAATTCGGCGTTTGGCGTTTTCCACATAATCCGTATAGCGGCTCTCGTGTTCAATGGCCAATTGATAGAGCGCCAGTGCCTCGGGGCGCATTTTGAGCTTCTGGTCCAAAATCGTCGCCGCACGATAGCGCGCAGGATAGGGCGTGTTCGGATCCCACTGGAACGCCCGCTGATAATAGACCGCCGCCAGTTCGTAGTTTTTCAGATACTCATAAATCTGGCCGGCCCGATAAGCGGCATCGTCAATCCGTGTGCTGGTCAGATACTCAGCAATCAGCTGGTTAAAGTATTTCAGAGACTCACGAAGTTTGGCTTCATCAACAATCAGCAATCCGCCGCCGCCTTCGCGAAACAGTTCCATGGCCTTGGCGTAAAGCTGCTCGGCTTCATCGATGACGTCGCGTGCCTGCAGATTCGCCGGAGCGGTCTCGGCCGGCGCCAGATAGGTGTAGTGAACCATTTGATTAAAGGTACGCAGTTCGTTTTGGGCCCATTGGCCTTTGGTGTAATTGCCGACCGACTTGTAATAGGCAATCAGCGACTCTAAGGCCTCGCGATAAGCCTGTCGAGCTGCGGCAACCCGTTCCACATAGTCCGCCTCCCGAGCGCCCGGCATCAAAAAGCCTTGCTGAGCCGCTTCAATCGGGGCCGGCTCCACCAATAAATGGGCATGCTGACGTCGAATATCCTGGCACCCTGCCGCAAAAAGCATCGCGGTGACAACGGCAATCAAACTCATTCTGGCCATTCGAAACTCCTTTCGAAAGAAAATCGAAATCTGCTCTTTTATGTGTTACAATATCAACTTGCCCTGCCCTGTCAAGCCAAAACGCCGCCGGATAAATGAAAAAGAGGCCATAGAAGGCCCCTAAAAAGGATTTTTGTGGTGCGGCATGCCGCCCAGACGGCTCGATGTGATTCGTTTAGAGGCGCCTTGCCCCGTCGTTGGGGTACAGGCCGTTTAGACGCCGACACTGACACCGAACATGACGGGAGACGTTTCTTTACCGACCCCCTTCAGGCACAGACGCAGACCTCTTCGAGGTCCACTTCCATCAAATGTTCGAGATACAGATCGAGGTCCTCGATGGTAAACTGATCCAAAAACTCCGGCTTGGCGGTTCGGTTAATCTCAATAATGCACTCGATGATTTCCTGCTTGCTCATACCAATTTTCACTCCTGTCGGCGTTTGTTTCAACATCCATGTTTAATGCTAAGCATATCGGAAAACCGACGCGAAAATCTTGAATCGCCTATTTTATCGGCAAGGCCGACCGCCCTACAAGATATAGCCATCGTACACAGAGCATGCACTATATACAGACAAGCACCTTGACGAGCCGATGTTACGTCCAATAAAAACCCCGACGTGCGGCCACAGATGAAAAATCAAAAAATCCAAAAAATTTTTATTTTTTTTGCAGAGGTCTATGGGATGCCCGGACCGAACACAACAAGAGTGGGGCACCGGCCAATCCCAAGGATTGGCCGGAGTATTGACCTGAGGCGTCTATCCAGCCCCGACGTAACTTTACCGCAGGCTTTGGAGGGCCTCATTTTGCGGCCAGGATTTCGATTTCCGCCGCCCCAATGCGCGTCTCGGAGGACGGAGGACGCAGATTTGCCAGCTTTACAAACCGCGCGGTATATCGGGCCTCAAACAGCTCCGTTCGCAGGCTCGGATCGTTGACGATATTGCCGAATGTCCCGCGATGAATGAGGCGCCAAGTCTGCCCGTCGCGGCTGATATGCACCTCATAGGACTCAATGCGGCCGCCGTCCGGATGGGGAAGATAAGTCAATCCGCCGATGGGATAATCCCGCCCCATATCGATCGTCAGGCTCTGCGTCTCGGTCGCGTCAGCAACCCAGTGGGTTTGTGGGTTGCCATCCAGCGCCCGCATCGCATCGGGGCGTCCTTGTGAATCCCTCGCCGTCCAGCCGCTCGGGGCCATACCCAGTCGAACCGAACAGACGGGTCCTTCTTTGCCGTCCACAATCAGCCGTGCCTGAACATGCCCGCCCAGCGGCAGAGCGAACGGCCCTTCATAACGGATAGA
>JAAYQH010000271.1 GCA_012519365.1 Planctomycetota bacterium
CGTTGCGGCCATTCGCCGTCAACCGGATATCGCCGTGGGTAACGTAGTCGGCTCCAATATCTTTAACCTATTGGCTATCTTGGGCTTAACATCCGTAATCGTTCCCTTTTCGGCGGCGGGACTGACCGTCATCGATACCACAGTCATGCTCGGCACAGCGGTCTTGACATTGCCGCTGATGTTTACCGGCTTTACTCTTACACGTAAAGAAGGCCTGCTCCTGCTGCTGGTGTATCTGGGGTATATCGCGTATCGTTGGCCAAAATAGCCAAAAAAGAGGCAACCCCCCCCCAAAAAAACTGAAAGACACCGTGTATGTATGGCGGCGCATTTTTATTGGTTTTTGCGATAGACCCGCACGTAATCCACAAACATCCGCTGCGGGAAGGGGACGGTGGCCTCTGTGACCGCCGGATCCCACCACCGCGAGCCGACGGCGAAGTTCAGGAGGATGAAAAACGGCTGATTAAACGGCGCCGGAAACGGCCCCACGCTGCTGGTCCAGGCTGTTTTGGCAAAATAGCGTGCATCATCCAGATACCAGGAAATGCCCGTTGGGTCCCATTCGACCGCGTAAATCCGAAATTGATCCGACAGCGGCTTTGAAATCGACCGACTGCCGGTGTGATACACGTGGTTTCCATTGATATCGGCGTAGTGCATCGCTCCGCTGGCGGTTCGATTATCCTCCAGTGAATCGCTCATCATCTCCACAATATCAATCTCGCCGCAGCGGGGCCAGCCGACCTCGGTAATATTCTCGCCAAGCATCCAGAAGGCCGGCCAAATCCCGTGTCCGCCGGTCGGCATTTTGATGCGGGCCTCAATGCGGCCGTACTGAAAGCTCTGTTTGCCCTGCGTCTTAAGCCGTGCGGAGGTGTATTTTCTGTTGGCATAGTCCTCTCGACGGGCCTCAATGACCAAGGCATTATTTTCGATGCGTGCGTTTTCCGGCCGGGCGGTATAATACTGCCATTCGCCGTTGCCCCAGCCCCCGCTGCCGGTACCAATTTCGAAAGCCCAGTTTTCCGAATCAATCGTCGGCCCGTCAAACTCATCTGACCAGACCAATTCCCATTGCCCGGCCGCCAGGCAATCATCATCGGTCTTAACAAAAACTTCATAAATCGAAAACCCCCAGACCGTGGCCCGCTGGAGGCAGTTAATGCGAACATATTGAGCTGTCACCGGCGAAAAGGTGATATTCTCGAAGTTGCCGCCGCCGTTTTCGTTGATATAGACCTGCGTCCAGTGGGTTTGGTCAATAGAGGTTTCGATGCTGTACCGTGCCGCGTAGGCGTCCTCCCAAAATATATGCAGGCCAAAGACGTTGCGAAGCTGCCCCATATCCAGCAGGAGCCACTGATTGTCCGCAAAGGCGCTGCTCCAGCGGGTCGCCCAGGTGCCGTCCACCGCATTGGCAGCGGACAGACTTGCGTTTTCCTGGCTGGACGCCGAAGCGGCTATCGGACTGCAATGCAAGGTCTGCCAATGCCGGGCCATCACCGCAAAATCCTCCAGCGAAAGCCGTTCGCCGATGGCGGCGCTGCCGGGCAAAAACGGCGGATTGTCCTCCAGCCAATAGCCGGCCAAAATCAGCAAATCCTCAAAATTCACCCAGCCATCCTGATTGAAATCGCCGCGCCATAAGGCCGTCTGAGAAGGGCAGCACGCCGAAACAAGCAGCACCCCAACCAGACAAATTGCAGATTGAACGTGTAACGTGACCTTTTTATTTCGCATAAATCCACTCGTACCCTGTTAAACAGCAGTGCAAATATCAAAAACAGCGTTAAACATTGAAAATTGAAACAAGAAGACCGGGACGCCTGTTTTGAATCGCCCCGGTCTGTGTTTGGACAACTCAAGCGGCCGCGTTTGCTCCCAAAAGCGTTAGGAACGCCGTCGCAATAAAGCCGCTGCCAATCCCAGCAGCGCCAGTGTCGCCGGTTCCGGCACAATCGTTACCCCGGTTGCAGCCACGGGCCCTGCCGGGTCGGCCACCGGCCCCATCAACGAAAAGCCTACCTGGGTATGAGCCGCGGCGAAATCGCCCACGGTCAGGGACACACTGCCGGGGCCAGGCGCCAGATCGGCATACTCGTACTGCACAGTAGCCCAGCCGGCTTGCGGATCCAGCACTTTAATAAACGCCCGGGCGTTGTATTCCTCGGGCAGGGTGTTGGTCCCCACGACAAAGTTAAAGGTTACCGTCTGGCTGGCCAAGGCGCCCCCGCCAAATTCCTGCATAAAGTTGGCTTCCATGAGTTTGTTGGGAGTCAAATCGGGATTGACCCAATACGCATCTTGCGGATTCCAGCAGTTTGTATTCGGGGCCAACGTCAGAATGCCGTTTTCATCGAAGCTGGCCCGCAAATCCGCAGTTCCCCACGCGCTGCCCCACAGATAGGTTCCATTCATTTCAAACACATTCATCCATCCTGCCCACGAGGCTGCCGGATCTGCGCCGTTGATGACCAGATCCGCCTGACTGACTCCAGCCAGACAAAGAGCCGCCAACACAAGTGATACTGTTCTCATCATACAACCTCCTAAAAAAGTATATGGAATTGTGTAAACTGACCGCCATACACGACGGTTCGCCTTTGAAGATGAAGTCTCTGTGGATTTGTTCGATAATCTCCCATTCCTGCCTCGTCCACGGTCGGACAAGGCCGACCGTTTTTAAGAAAGATAATCATATCGAAAAATAACCACTATAAAATAAACTATTTGGAAGGCGATGTCAATAATTTATCGAGTTTCATTTAAACAATCCATTTCATAAAAGAAATTCTGCGTTTGCATTTTCTTTTCAATTATCGGGTTCAAGGGCTCATTTTATCAAAAATCGATATATCCCCAGACTCAGGAACGAGACAGTGATATCTATAAATAAATCATTTTTTTCTTGAAATATTTATACCGATTCGGCTATATTAATATAACAAATCTCGGGAGAAATGGTGATGGGGCCTAAACAAGGATTTTTGGACGGGGAATATGGATGATACCTAAAGAGACAACACTCTCGTTTTTTTTGTCATAACAAGCGGGGTTAGCAACA
>JAAYQH010000272.1 GCA_012519365.1 Planctomycetota bacterium
GTTGTTTTTGGGGCGATTGCCTCGGCAACCGACCCGGCCTCAACGGTCGAGGTGCTGTGGGAATATCGCGCCCGCGGCATCATGACGATGACGGTAATCGCCATTATCGCTCTCGATGATGCCTTGGCAATGATGCTCTACGGCATCGGCACCAGTTGTGCCGGAATGCTGACCGGCGGCGAAAATCATCTGCTCCTTCAAATGGGCAAAGTCGCGTTTGAATTGCTCGGCTCGGTGGTTTTCGGCCTGATAGGCGGCGCGCTGATGTCGATGCTGCTGCGGTTTTTGCATCACAAACACGAACAGACGCTCGCTATCGCGATCGGACTTTTGCTGGTCATGATTGGCCTTGCCACAATGGTCCACCTCGATGTCATTCTGGTGACGATGGTGATGGGAGTTGTCCTGATCAACACCGCACCCCATTATGCCGAAAAAACATTCCTGATTATCAAGAGTTTTTCCGTGCCGATCTACGTGATGTTCTTTGTCATGGTCGGCGCGAGGCTCAGTATCGGCCAAATGCCGCTGTGGCTGTGGGTGATTGTGGCACTGTATGTCGTGGGACGAACCGTCGGCAAAATAACCGGCTGCTGGCTGGGCGCTAAACTCAGCGGCGCTCCCGAAAAGGTGCAGCGCTATTGCGGCCTGGCGCTGTTTCCACAGGGCGGCGTGGCGATCGGTCTGTCGATTATGGCCACCCAGCATTTGGGCAGCATCGCCGTGAATGACGCCTACACCCTCGGCGAAGTGGTGGTCGCCGGCGTAACCGCCACCACCTTCATCGTCCAACTCATCGGTCCGTCCATGGTCAAATACAGCATCCAAAAGGCTGGCGAACTCGGCCGCAATATCACCGAGCAGGACGTGTTCGAATCAATGAACGTCGGACAGGTGGCCATGGGGCCTATCGAGCCGGTGCGTCAAACCGACAGCCTGGGATTCCTGTTGCGACGATTCTCAAGCGGGGAAAACCTGGCTTATCCCGTGGTCGATTCCGAAGGCAAAATGATCGGACTGGTTACCCTGCCCTACCTGAAAGATATTCTGACCAACAGCGATTGTTGGGACTGGATGGTCGTTGCCGATGTGATGGTGCCGGAGGTTAAGGGGGTGCCCGAATCGATGCCCCTGGCCGAGGCCCTCAGACGGTTAGAGGAAGAAGGCTATGAACAAATGCCGGTACTCAGCGACAAGGACGGACGGCCTGTAGGCATACTGGATTTGCGGCACGCCCAAAAGATTATCAACCAGGAATTAATTCGTCGCCAAAGCCAAGCATGATCGGCCAGTTTTGTCATTGATCGTCCCTGAAACGAAAAACAGGACTTTGTCGATTCAAAACAGCAATGTATGGAATCCTGCAAAGCAATCGCTTTGAAACCAGGACATACGATGGCGATAGGCTGACACAGGATATTATCCTCCAAATTGCCGACGAGAATATTTTCAATTTTATTGTCAACAGCCTGCCGGTCGCAGACAAGTCAAATCCCCCCGCGATTTATCGGTAGGGTTCCCTGATGCGACGCTATATGAGCGAATTGCAAAACAGCGGATGATTGAATTGGCAGGTTCCAAAAATCGGTCATTCCAATCGTCCTTTCTTTCGGCTATAATGCCTTTTTTACAAAAACGTCTAAACTTTTTTGGAAATGGGTACCGGTTACAAAGGCGAAACAGGATGCAGAATGAACAAAGTTCCCACGTTGATTTTTTGCGCATTGAAAAGGCGGTCGTTGAAATCCTTGAAGCCGTCGGGGAAAACCCCCAACGCGAAGGCCTGCAAGACACCCCCCGCCGGGTGGCACGGATGTACGCCGAATTGCTGGCAGGGATGGATCACGACCCGAGTGAACACCTTGGCACGATCTTCCACGAAAAATACGATGAAATCGTCCTGCTCAAGGATATCCCCTTTTACAGCATCTGTGAGCATCATCTAATGCCCTTTATTGGCAAGGCCCATGTCGCTTATCTGCCCGACGGCAAAGTCCTCGGCATCAGCAAACTGGCACGGGTGGTTGATGCTTTTGCCCGTCGGCTCCAACTTCAGGAACGGTTGACCGACCAGATTGCCGATTTTCTGATGCAAAAGCTTAATCCTCAGGGCGTCAGCGTTGTGCTGGAGGCTTCCCATAGCTGTATGACGATACGCGGCATCCGGAAACCAGGCTCCGTAATGGTCACCAGTGCCTTACGCGGTATCTTCAAACGCGACCCGCGCAGTCGGGCCGAAGTCCTGGCACTGATGCACGCCGACAGAAGATGATATGCACCGATTAAATCGACAAATTCGCTTTTCAATCAACCCCTTTGCCCCAGCGCAGACAGGATTCAATTCCTATGCCTCCAAGCCATGCGGCAGCGGATTGAGTTTTTACCTGGCCCTGTGGGTTGAGTTGACGGGCAAACTCGATCCGGATACAGGATTTGTGGTCAATGTCTCACGCATCGATCAGGCCCTTCGCAGCCGCGTTGTCCCCCTCTTCGATCAGACGATCCGGCAGGCCTGTACCGACCGACGCCCGCTTAGCTTGGCCGATTTAACCGCGCTGCTGCGGTGTGCCTGGCCGCAGGTGCAATCGGCCTTTGAGACCTTACAGCTGACAAAACTGACCCTTGAATTGAATCCTTATCGGACTATCCAACTTAATGCGGAGGACAGCGACGTGCTGTTGTTCAGTGAAAAATTTGAGTTCGCAGCGATGCATCGGCTGTGGAATACTCAATTTGACGAGGCCACAAATACAGAATTATTCGGCAAATGCGCCAATCCGGCCGGCCACGGCCACAACTACGTGATTGAAGTTACCGTCGAAAAGCCTGCCGGCCCCGAACCGCAGGATTGGATTGCCCGCTTTGAAAAGGTCGTAGAGCAGTCTTTTTTGGCGATAGTGGACCATAAAAATCTGAATGTGGATGTTCCGCAGTTCAAGGTCAACCCCACCGTTGAGAATCTTGCCTCCTTTGCCTGGAATCGACTTGTCGGCCGATTTGACCCGGCCCGCTTGGTGCGGGTCACTGTCTGGGAGAACGACAGAACTTATTGTACGTACAGTCCATAGGAACGCGCGTTTAGATCGGGACGCTGCCCGCTTATGACCGATTTTTGAACTAATTCTGTCGTATTTTTTGAAACTGCGGTTAATCCTGCGGTCTGTATTGACCGATATTATAACTATCCTTTTGCACAACGCTTATGAAACGGCAAGTAAGGCGGTTGGCATCTTGGGCGCAACCGACGGAGACGGAGTTTGAAAACCAACAAGACCTTTCTTGTCTCGTTTAGGGCGTTCGGATAATAATAAATCTTCCTCTCCATTAAACATTGAAGGATCCGACGAAATGAAAGTAACAGTTGTAGGCGTAGGCTATGTCGGACTGGTCGCGGCGGGTTGTTTTGCCGACGGCGGCAATCACGTCATTTGTGTTGACAACGACAAAACAAAGATAGACAATCTCAACAAAGGAATCATTCCTATCTATGAGCCGGGCCTGACGGAAATCGTCAAAAAAAATAAAGAAGCCGGCCGATTGGTATTCACCACCGACCTCAAAGAGGGGGTGGACAATTCGCTGCTGATCTTTCTGGGCGTCGGCACGCCCAGTGCGCCGGACGGCTCGGCCGACATTTCTGCGGTGTTGAACGTCGCCGAGCAGATCGCCGCGATGATGACCGAGTACAAAATCATCGTGACCAAAAGCACCGTCCCTGTCGGCACGCACAAAATCGTCACCGACCTGATCGCCTCAAAAACGGATGTGCCGTTTGATTATGTCAGCAATCCGGAGTTTTTGAAGGAAGGCTCGGCGGTGGAGGATTTTATGAAGCCTGACCGCGTTATCATCGGCACGACCAATCCCGCCGTTATGGAGCTGATGAAGGTTCTTTACTCGCCGTTTATGCGCAAAAGCAGCCGCATTCTGTTTATGGACCCGGCCAGTGCCGAAATGACCAAATACGCCGCCAATGTCATGCTTGCCACGCGGATTTCCTTTATGAATGAGCTCAGCGCGCTGTGTGAGGCCTGCGGCGCGGATATTGAGATGGTACGGGCGGGCGTCGGCAGCGATTCGCGAATCGGCAATGCGTTTTTGTTCGCTGGCGTCGGTTTTGGCGGCAGTTGTTTTCCCAAAGATGTGCGGGCGCTGATTCACTTGGGACATCAGGTAGGACGGCCAGTAACCATTGCCGAGGCCGTCCAGCAGGCCAATCTCAGACAGCATCAGCGTTTTGCCGACAAAGTGCTGGCTTATTTCAGGGACAGATCCGATGTCCGGCTGGGCGTCTGGGGCCTGGCCTTTAAGGCTCGCACCGACGACACCCGCGAATCGCCGGCGGTGTTCTGCATTAAACAGTTTCTCGACGCCGGTATCCGCATTACCGCCTATGACCCCGAAGCGGTCTGTCCGGAACTGCAAGGACGCATCCAGCGGGTCGATAACGCCTATAACGTGTTGGACGGCGCCGATGCCCTGCTGATCTTTACCGATTGGCAGGAATTCCGCACGCCCGACTTTGATGCCATTGCCAAACGGCTCAAACAGCCGGTCATTTTCGACGGCCGCAATCTCTACAGCCCCTCCTTTGTCCGCAAACAAGGCATCGAATACCACAGCATCGGCCGACCCTAGTTTTGCTCAAGAGATGCCGGCCTCTGAGGGGCTTTTAACACGCCATGGCAGCTGCGTTTATGGCGACAAAATCAAAGCTTAAAAAGCAACCTAAAAAATGACAGGAATCTGTAAAACAGCACCGTTCTCTTGTTATAGGCTGTTTAACTTTTAGGCTTTGTGCGGCGTTTATCACTTTAACCTTTACTCTTGTGGGTTTCGTTGATGGAATTCACCCTCAAAACAGGACGTTCATTTTGGGTAAGATACTTGTGACAGGCGCGGCCGGATTTATCGGCTCGCATTTATGCCAGCGGCTGGTTGCTCAGGGCCGGCAGGTCGTCGGGCTGGACAATTTCGACCCGTTTTATGACCCAGCCGTCAAACGCCGCAATCTCGAACAATTACTCACAGACGAATCGTTTGAGCTGATCGAAGGTGATATTCGCGATGCCGGCTGTGTTGCTTCAATTCTGGCCAGGGCGCCAGTGGATGCGATTGTCCATTTGGCGGCCAAAGCGGGTGTGCGTCCTTCCATCGCCGACCCAACCGGCTATATGGACGTCAATATCAACGGCACCGTCGTGATGCTCGAGGCGGCCAAAAAATTCAACGTCGAAAAGTTCATCTTCGCCTCCAGTTCGAGTGTCTATGGCAACACCCCCAAAGTCCCCTTTGCCGAGACGGACAATGTCGATTACCCCATCTCGCCCTATGCTGCAACCAAAAAAGCCGGCGAATTGATTTGCCACACCTACAGCCATCTGTATGGCTTGAAGATGACCTGTCTGCGATTTTTTACCGTCTATGGGCCGCGGCAGAGGCCCGATCTGGCGATCCACAAATTCGCCCGTTTGATCGAGGCCGGCAAACCCATCCCCGTCTATGGCGACGGCTCTATGCGGCGGGATTTTACCTACATCGACGACATTATCGACGGCGTCGTTGCGGCCATCGACCGCTGCGCCGGTTATGAAATCTACAATCTCGGCGAGTCGCGCCCGGTGCGGCTGGATGTCCTGATTGCCGAACTCGAAAAGGCCCTCGGCAAAACAGCGATCATCGATCGCCAACCCGAACAGCCCGGCGACGTCTTCCAGACCTATGCCGATGTCAGCAAGGCCGTCAGATGTCTGGGCTACCACCCTAAAACCCAATTCACCGACGGCCTGGCACGTTTTGTTCACTGGCTGCGAAACGAATCTTCATACGATAATGGGTATGTTACCCAGCAGCTTCAATCAATGACCTATGGTAAACGAGACAGCCAATCAGAAACCCGGGATGGGCGAACCAATCAAACAAAACCGGCCGGCCCTCGCAGCAGATGACATCACGCGGTTTTTAGGGTTCCTCCCTTGAGCCGCAGGCGTGTTTTGGATCGATGTTCACAACCCGCCGCTGTGCAGTATCTTAGAACCGATTATTCGTACCGGAATTGAAATCGTGTCAGGACGGTCCGTTGGGCTGCAACAATCGTGATAGAATGAGAAAGTTAACGAAATGGAGTTTGATATGCAAGTACCCTTATTGGATTTAGTCGCGCAGTACAAAACCATCAAAGACCAGGTGCTCAGCCAGATCAACGAGGTGCTGGATACCCAGCGATGCATCGGCGGACCGAAAGTTGAGCAGCTCGAGCAGCAAATCGCCGCCTTGTGCGGCTGTCCTTATGCTGTCGGCGTGTCCAGCGGCACCGATGCGCTGCTGGTTTCCCTGATGAGTCTGGACATCGGCCCCGGCGACGAAGTCATCACCACGCCGTTTACCTTTTTCGCCACTGCCGGCAGCATTGCCCGCCTCGGCGCAGTTCCGGTCTTCGTCGATATCGACCCGGCGACTTACAACATCAACCCCGCCCTCATCGAAGCGGCAATCACGGACAAGACCAAGGCGATTATCCCCGTGCATCTGTTCGGCCAGGTCGCCGATATGGACCCGATTATGCAAGTGGCCCGGCGGCATTCGCTGGCGGTTATCGAGGATGCCTGTCAGGCGATTTCGGCCCGGTACAAAGGCCGGCGAGCCGGTGCCATCGGCACCTGCGGATGCTTTAGTTTTTTCCCCAGCAAGAATCTCGGCGGCATCGGTGACGGCGGCATGGTCGTCACCGGCGATGAGACGCTCTATCACCGTCTGTTTATTCTCCGCAATCACGGCATGGAGCCGAAATACTGCCACAAGTACATCGGCGGCAATTTCCGCCTCGATCCAATCCAGGCGGCGGCCCTGCTGGTCAAACTGCCGCATCTGGACGCCTGGTCCGAAGGACGCCGAAGAAATGCCGCCTATTATACCGAAAA
>JAAYQH010000024.1 GCA_012519365.1 Planctomycetota bacterium
GCCGCAAACCGCCTTAGAAAGGCATTGACTTGAAGGAGGAATTTGATATAGTTTATGTTTTTGAAACCCCTAATCTCGGAATCACGAGGACTTATGACAGACAAAAAGGAAGAATGCGGGGTATTTGGTATTTATGGCGACCCGCAAGCGGTTCATAAAACGTATTTTGCGCTGCACAGCCTGCAGCATCGCGGCCAGGAATCGGCGGGCATTGCCAGCAGCGACGGCGAGTATATTCAGTGCTACACAGGGATGGGACACGTCAGTCGCGTGTTTCGGTCCGGCCGCGGGATACTGGAGCGGCTGGATAACTCAATCGCCATCGGCCATGTGCGATATTCCACAAGCGGCTCCGCAAACCCTACTAATTCCCAGCCTTTTTTGAGTGAATATTCCCGAGGTCAGGTTGCCGTCGCTCACAACGGCAACATCATCAACGCCTCGCTACTGCGGGATGAATATGAAGCCTACGGCCATATCTTCAAGTCCACCAACGATACCGAAATCATTATCCATCTGATGGCCAAGCCAAGCCATATCAGCAAGCCCGACCCCCTCGGGCATGTCTTGAATCATTTGCAGGGGGCGTTTTCGCTGGTATTTTTGTTTCCCGATCGTATCGAAGCGGCTCGGGATCCGTTTGGCATTCGTCCCCTTTGTATCGGCAGAACGGCCGAGGGGGCCTATTGTGTAGCCAGCGAGACCTGTGCCCTGGATGTGATCGAGGCCGAATACATTCGCGATGTGGCCCCGGGCGAGATTGTTACCCTTGACCAACGCGGCCTGAGCAGTCGATATTTTGTGACCCCCGGCACGGTCACGCCGGCCCACTGTATCTTCGAGCATGTCTATTTTGCCAAACAGTGCAGCTTTGTTTTCGGTGATAATGTCCACGAGATGCGTAAACGCTGCGGCGCCCAACTGGCCCGCGAGTACCCCATCGAGGCGGATGTGGTGATTCCCGTGCCGGATTCGGGTACCTCGGCGGCCATCGGTTATTCGACAGAAAGCGGCATTCCGTTTGATATGGGCTTTGTTCGCAGCCACTATATCGGACGAACCTTTATCGCACCTTCGCAGATGTTGCGTGACCTGGGTGTCAAACTGAAATTGACGGTCGTTAAGAATGCCGTGCAGGGCAAGCGGGTTGTCGTTGTGGATGATTCGGTGGTTCGCGGCACGACCACCCGCGGCAAAATTCGCTCGTTGCGACTGGCCGGGGCCAAAGAAGTGCATATGCGGGTGGCTTGTCCTCCAGTGCGTCATCCGTGTTTTTACGGCATCGATTTTCCCACCTATGGCGAATTGCTGGCCAACCAGAAAAAGACACTGGAGGAAATTCGCGAGTTTCTGGAAGTCGACAGCATTGGCTATTTGTCCCTTGAGGGCTTGCTGAAAAGCGCATCGTTGCCGGCGGATCATTATTGTACTGCCTGCTGGAGCGGGCAGTATCGTATTCCGGTCAGTACCGTTGTTAGCAAATTCGCTATGGAACGGCACCAAATGCAATTATTTGATGATGTTGAGCTGTAAATGGCAAAGAAAACTCCTCTCAGTTACGAACAGGCGGGCGTCAGCATAAATGCCAACGACGACATGGTGCGGCGTATCAGCCGCAGCCTCAAATCCACGCACGGACCGCGGGTCATCGCGCTGGAAAACGGGTTTGCCGGATTGTTTCGACTGGACTATGACGAAAAACTGTTCAAAAAGAATTACAAAACCCCCGTGCTGGTTGCCTGTACAGACGGCATTGGTACCAAGGTGTTGGTTGCTCAACAGGCCGGACGGTTCGGCACACTCGGCATCGATCTGGTGGCAATGAGCGTCAATGATATGATTGTGCAGGGGGCCGAGCCGTTGTTCTTTTTGGACTATCTGGCGATTCATAAA
>JAAYQH010000273.1 GCA_012519365.1 Planctomycetota bacterium
CCTCGGTGCTGAGCCGACGCGGCGAACAAAAACAATTCACTCTCGCCATCGCCCCCGACAAGGCGACCCTGACCGCCGCCGACGGCAAAACATGGCAATATTCATCCACAAAGGAACTCAATGCCCTCATTACCATCGACGAAAACGGCAGCACCGTCCAGCCATAAATCCCCAAATGACCGGCAGGAACATCCCACCTGACCGCCCCATCATACCGCTAATCGCATAGAAGACAAAAAAGAGCATAAAGGCACGAAACCTCATTTCTCTTTCAAAAACGAAGGGGGCTTTCTGTCAAATTGATGAACAGAATACGACAGCCCTCCGCGAGTGCCTTGAGAAATGTTCGTCCCTGCCAGAAAATTACATCATCAACATCTGCAATATCTTAGAGGCGTTTGAGTCAGCCCGTCAACACCCGGTACCCGTTTTTCCATGACCTGAATCAATATCTATCGCAATTCCTTAAATGCTTGGGGGGGAATGCTGAATACCTTTGTAAAAAGTCGCGTAAAGTGGGAAGGATCGTCAAATCCCAGTTCGTAGGCGACCTCTTTAACGAGTGATTCAGGTTCCTGAAGCAGACGAGCGGCATAGGCCATTTTGAGCTGACAGAGGTATCTATATGGACTTTGGGTGTCGTATTTTTTGAATAACCGGCACAGGTACGCCGGGTCGCTATTGCAGGCCACAGCGATTGCTTCAAGCGAATTTAACGTCATAAACTGGTCGCGTATATACTGGCGGCATCGCTGATAGGTCAAAAATGCCTGAGAGACCGCGGCTTGGGTCGCTGTTGCGGTTTCAGCGATGGTAAGCATCAGATATTCCAGCAGAGTTGAGCAGATATTTGACATAAAGCGACTATTTGAGAGGCCATGTCCGATTAGATCGTCCATGATGCGTCTTAACTCATCCGGCCTGCTGGTGTGTACCGCCGTGCCCGGCTCACCGACATACTGGGTCAGCAGCCGGCGCGCATCGCTGCCGCTGAAATCAATAAAGTATTTTAGCATCGTGGTTTGGGCTGAGTTGGATAGGTTTTGGGAGACCCCCGGCCCATACGAAAAAACGGTTCCCACCGTCAGCTCATAGGGGCGACCGGCAAGCACAGCTTGTCCTTTTCCATCAGCAATAAACTCGATACAGTAATAGGGAAAACTGTTTCGGTCGATTTGATAGCCTGGGGCGGTGTGTTCATAGCCGCCGCAAATAACATTGAGCCGTACTTTTTTGGCAGCCGCCGCCTGACAGTAAAATCGTTTTGCCTGAACAACCTGCGTCGAAAAAAAATGGGGTTCCCGTTTATGCTTCATAAGGCCTCAGAAAAGTCAATATTTGGCCTGCAAAAGACAAAATATGTCATTCCGCAGGATTTTACTACCATTATAATCTATTATACCAATGATAAGAAAGATAAAATCTGGCATTGTGGGGAGTTGTTTTGTCTTTTGAGCGTTGTTTGTTCCGTGTTAAGAGAAGAAATTATTTTATGCCGCACAAGACTGATCTCAATCAACAGAGTAATCTGCAAAACATTCCGTATCGTGTGCTCGCTTCCGGAGCGAAGATACCGGCCATCGGCCTGGGGACATTTGGGTCCGATTCTGTTTCGGCTGAGGTGGTGGCTCAGATGGTACGGGGAGCAATCGCCGCCGGCTATCGCCATATTGACTGCGCTGCCGTGTACAGTAATGAAAAACAGATCGGCCAGGTGCTTGCCAAGTTGCTACGATCCGGCCTGGTCAAACGTGAAGAGTTGTGGATTACGTCAAAAGTCTGGAATGACAAGCACGATCAAGTTGTGGATGCCTGCAAGCAATCGCTGAAAGATTTGCAGTTGGATTACCTGGATCTGTATCTGGTGCATTGGCCGTTTCCGAACTACCATCCGCCCAAGTGCGATGTCTCCAGCCGCAGCCCCAATGCTCGGCCGTACATCCACGAGGACTATATGAAAACATGGCGGCAAATGGAGCAACTTGTTGAGGCGGGGTTGGTTCGGCACATCGGCACGTCGAATATGACCATTCCTAAGCTCACGCTGCTGCTGCGTGACGCCGCCATCAAACCGGCTTGTAATGAAATGGAACTTCACCCGCATTTTCAGCAGCCGGAACTGTTCCGGTTTTGCGTTGACCATCACATCCAACCCATCGGTTATTGTCCTCTTGGTTCGCCGGGCCGACCGGCACGCGATCGCACGCCGGAAGATACTCAGCCGCTGACGGATCCCGTAATCGTCGGGATTGCCAAACAAATGGATATATCTCCTGCGGCGGTTTGCATCAAATGGGCAATTCAACGCGGCCAGATTCCGATTCCGTTTTCGGTCCACCATTATCAGGATAATCTCCGTGCCGCAATTGGGGCCCCTTTAACCGATGACAATATGCGAGCCATCGCCGCGATTGATAAGAATTGCCGTCTGATCAAAGGGCAGGTCTTCCTCTGGAAAGACAACCAAAGTTGGGAAGATTTATGGGATAGCGATGGCCGAATAACACCGCCATAATTGAACTGATGGGAACAGACAGAAAGAGGGACGCGTTGACAGATTTTTATCATAGGAGAATAAACGATGAATCGAGTAAATTGGTCGCCGTTGTGTGCTTCTTTTTTAATGATTTTTTTGGCCGTATCTGGATACGCGAATCGGCTGCAAATGCCGGACTTTGTCCATACCATCCGCCCGAACGCCGAACCGATGCAGACAGGCAGGTTTGAGCCGACGTGGGATTCGCTGGCCCAGTATGAAACGCCCGAATGGTTTCGCGACGCCAAGTTCGGTATTTGGGCGCACTGGGGACCGCAGTGTGAGCCTGAACAGGGTGATTGGTATGCCCGCCAAATGTATTTCGAGGGACATCGGCACTACCGGTGGCATGTTGCCAACTACGGCCATCCATCAACGTTTGGCTTTAAGGATGTTATCCACGAATGGAAGGCCGAAAACTGGAATCCTGAGAAACTGCTTCGATTCTACAAAGAAGTTGGTGCGCAGTATTTTGTCGCCTTGGCCAATCACCATGACAATTTCGATCTTTGGGACAGCACCTATCAGCCGTGGAATTCGGTGGCGATCGGTCCCCAACAAAACATCATTGCACGTTGGGCCGAAGCGGCGCGGAAAAATGGGCTTCCTTTTGGCGTCAGCGTCCATGCGTCTCATGCGTCCATATGGTATGAGACCGCACGCGGCGCCGATCGTCAAGGCCCCCTGGCCGGCGTCCCCTATGACGGGAATCTCACTAAAGAAGAGGGAAAAGGAACGTGGTGGGAAGGGCTGGATCCGCAGGATTTATACGCTCAAAATCAGCCGCGTATTACCGACCCACTGAATTTGGGCGACATCCACCGTCATTGGAATTGGACACAAACGGACAACCTGCCTGACTTGGCCTACTGCGAGAAGTTTTACAATCGCACGCTGGACTTGCTCAACAAATACAAGCCCGATCTGATCTATTTTGATGACTCGGTTTTGCCGCTCTATCCGTTTAACGATGCCGGTTTCAAAATTGCTGCCCATTTTTACAACAGCAGTATGAAATGGAATAACGGCGAACTTCGTGCCGTGATGACCAATAAAATACTCTCTCCCGAACAGCGAAAAACCCAGGTTTGGGATATCGAAAGAGGTTACAGCGACCGAATCGAACCTGTCCCTTGGCAGACGTGTACCTGTTTGGGCAGTTGGCATTATGAACGGTCTATTTATGAAAATCGACGTTATAAAAACGCACAAATCGTCATTCATATGCTGGCCGATATTGTCAGTAAAAATGGAAACCTTTTGCTGAGCGTCCCCCTTCGCGGCGATGGCACATTGGATTCAGAAGAAGAAAAAATCCTCAACGATATCCGCGATTGGATGGCTATCAACAGCGAAGGCATCATCGCTACACGCCCATGGAAGGTCTTTGGCGAAGGACCGGCTCTCAAAGAAACGGGCGTTCTTCAGGGACAGGGATTTAATGAAGGACGCGGATTGCCAATGTCCGCCAAGGATGTACGTTATACGGTGTCCAAAGACGGCAAAACTATTTACGCCATCGTCATGGGACGACCGGAAACATCGGAACTGACGCTGCATGTTCCGAACGTCGTCCATCAGCACGCAGACGCTTCCGTCTCGCTGCTGGGCTATTCGGGCAATGTCAGATGGCGCGTGGCTGATTCGGGACAACTAACTATTCTCTGGCCAGCGGCGGTTGGGCATCGTCACGTCGACACGATCGCCTGCGTCTTCAAGTTGAGCGGCTTTGAGATTGAACCGACCCCTGGATCCGCGCCTGATGCGATTGTCTTAACGGCCCAGGAGAGCACACTGTTTGGCCAAGGCATTCGAAAAGAACAACGAGACGGACGCGTAAATCTCGGCTATTGGGACAACCGTGATGACAGTGCCCATTGGCTGCTTACGATCCGGCAAGCGGGAGAGTATCGCTTTTGGGGAGAATTTGCGGCCCTGGAGCCGTCAGAGTTGACCTTGCAGATCAATGGCAGGCAGGTCGCCTTCTCTGTCCCGAGTACCGGCGACTGGGCTGCCACAACCCTTGTCCAGATCGGCTCCATTGGCTTTGACAGACCCGGCGTATATCATATCCGGCTTGTCCCGGGACAATCGGCATATCGTCCCGTTAATCTTTGGCGAATTTTGTGTGAAAAAAAATAATTGTCAGTTTATTCCAAAGGTCCAAACCATGGATAAAATGAAAGGTGCAATTCTGCCCGGCAACAGTACCGTACAGCTGCAGATGTTTCCGATTCCAACCCCCGGTCATGGAGAAGTCTTGATCAAGATGAAATCATCTACTATTTGCGGCTCGGACATTCGCTGTATCTATCATCAACATCTCGGCAAGGGCCCCGAAGGTTACCAGCCGGGAACAATTGCCGGGCATGAACCCAGCGGTCAGATCGTCCAAACCGGGCCGGGCTGCCGACGTTTCAAAGACGGCGACCGCGTAATCGTCTATCATATTTCCGGCTGTGGGTTGTGCAACGACTGCCGACGAGGCTATATGATCTCCTGCACCAGCACACACTATCGCCGCGCCTATGGCTGGCAGCGCAACGGAGGCATGGCCGAGTATCTGTTGGCAGAGGAAAAAGATTTGGTGGCTTTGCCGGATGAGTTGAGCTACTGCGATGGTGCGCAAGTGGCCTGCGGCTTTGGGACCGTCTTTGAAGGGTTGGAAAAAATCGGCGTCTGCGGCAGCGATACGATATTGATAACAGGGCTTGGTCCGGTTGCCCTGGCGGCGGCGATGCTGGCCAGGGCCATGGGAGCCGATAAAATCATTGGCATCGAAGCAGCCGATGATCGCATCGCGATAGCCAAAAACCTGGGACTCTTTGATGCTGTCCTGAAAGCAGGGCCGGACAATTTACAACAGGTGCGTGACCTGACCGGCGGACATGGGGCGGAAAAAACCATCGATTGCTCAGGAGACGACAAGGCGCGTCTTACCTGCATCCAGGCCGCACGCAAATGGGGGAAAATCGTCTTTATCGGCGAAGGCGGCACGTGCAGTTTCCAACCCTCGCCGGATATGATACACGACCAGAAGACCCTATTTGGCTCATGGGTAACCAGCATCTGGCGAATGGAAGAGTTGGTCGAA
>JAAYQH010000274.1 GCA_012519365.1 Planctomycetota bacterium
CTGGTCACCGCGGCGATGCTGGTCGCGGCCGATTACCGACATGGCACAAAAGGATTGCGTCAATTCACGATGGTGATGGCGGTTATTATCGGACTGCTTCAGGGGCTTGCGATTCTGCCGGGCATTTCACGCAGCGGGGCGACCATTTGTGCAGCAATATTGTTGGGCTTAAGGACCCGCTGGGCCATCGAATTTAGTTTTTTAATCTCAATTCCCGCTATTCTGGGGGGGGCATTGATTCAATTCATTAAAAACTTTGACTCCCTGATGAACGGCACACTGAGCCTATCGTATGCGATAATAGGGATGATTTCGGCGTTTGTGATAGGTATTCTTGCGCTCAAATGCCTGATCCGTTTTTCGAAACGCCGAAAGTTGAAGTATTTTGCTGCCTACTGTGCGGTGGCGGCGATGATAACTTTGGTTTCTTTCTTGTAATTTTGCCAAGGTTGTGGGACAATAGAGGAAAGTTTGGGTGCAGTAATTGTGGAGTATGAATTATGACAAACAGTTTCGGGTCGTTTTGTGACAACTTTTTTGTGGAGATGTGTGTCAATACGCAGCTTGATCTGCCGACGCAGCGCGACACTATTCTTGCATTTTTCGAGAGAATTCAGAAACAATTTCCACATTTAAGTAATTTTGTGCGTCACGATAGCGGCGAATATTCTCTTGAACAGGAAGAGCAGGCCCAGCGTGTGCGGTGGGTCAGTCTCGAGTTGGATCGCATTATTGCCGGCTGGGCCGAGCCGCAAGACCTCAACGAGGCATACGCATTTCACGCGGCGGTGCTGGAATTGATTCCCTATATGCTGGGGGTTAGCCCGCTGGATATCGATTCGCTGGATGTGACGTTTTCGATGGATTTTGACTTTCAGGGCAACCATGACGAGGTGATTGCCGAGGCCTTGCTGGGCGGTTCGAGTTTTTCGTCGCTGGCGGAGATTCCCGGTGCTCGGGCGATCGGGTGTTGTCCGTCGTTTATCGTATCGCTGTCGGACGATTGCCGTATGCAGGCGCGGGTGGCCGTTGAATCCCGCACGACCGCTTTTGATGTTCGCAACGAAAAATACAAATCCGAAGATCCGATCAGTTTGTATTTTACGGTGCGGCAGTATCCGCTGCCCCAGCCGGGCTTCAACACCGCCCAGGCGTATTTGGAGCAGTGTCGGTTGGCTGAGGAACTGATGTTCGAGAAGATCATTCCCCATTTTGTCCAGCCGATCAACAATGCCATCGCGCAAAGACGATAAGGATGTTTTTGCAAGGACCACAAGCCATGACCATTGAAGCGCCTTTGAGCCGGTATAAAAAGCAGAACTTGATCATTGTGATTGCGGCCCTGTTTGGTTTTGGAATTTGGTTTTATTACGACAGTCATTACGACAAGAATTTTATTGAGAAACACACGGTCGTCGATGAGCAAGGGCAGAAACAGCCCAACTCCACGTTGTTGTTCAATCAAAAAGCACCTCCGTTTATGTTTGTGCTGGGTGCGGGGGTTGCGGTTTATTTTTTTGCGGTTCGCAACAAAAAGGTCATTGCTGATGATACCGGCCTGACCGTGGGCGGGAAGACCATTGCATATAATGCGATTGAAAAAATTGACAAGACCTTTTTTGATCGCAAAGGCTTTTTTGTGATTACGTACAAGGATTCGCAGGGGCAAAGCCGGGAACTGAAGCTCAGCGATCGGACCTATGACAACCTGGCGACGGTGCTGGATCATTTGGTCGCCAAAATCAGTTAAATTATCCGGATGGATTCAAAGAAAAACAAAGGCTCGGCGTGCGCCGAGACGATGAGTTAAGGGATCAAGATAAAATGAATTGTTGCGTGGCGGGACTTCAATGGGGTGATGAAGGTAAAGGCAAGGTGGTTGACATTCTGGCCGAGAAAAGCGACATTGTCGTGCGGTATGGTGGCGGGGCCAATGCCGGTCATACAGTTATTATCGACGATAATCGCTTTGCGCTGCATCTGATGCCATCCGGCGCGGTCCGTCCGGGCACGGTATGTGTCATTGCCAACGGCGTGGTGGTCGATCCGGGTGTGCTGCTGGAAGAAATCGACGGCCTGGCTGAAAAGGGCATTTCGATGGAGGGGCGGTTGCTGATCAGCGAGAACGCCCATGTGGTGCTGGACTATCACAAACGGGAAGATCGTCTGCGTGAAGAATCTCTGGGCAAGCACAAAATCGGGACGACCGCCCGGGGCATTGGGCCGTGTTACGCCGATAAAGTGGGGCGGTGTTATGCGGTACGTATGGCCGATTTACGCAATCCGGCGGCCTTGCGTGAAAAGTTGGAGGATATCGTCGCCTATAAAAACAAGCTCTTCGCGGCATTGTACAACGCTGCGCCGATGGATGCGGGTGAAATTTTTGAAACCTGCTGCCGCTGGAGCGAGGCGTTGTCCGGCCATATTGTCAATACGACCGAATACTTGTTTTCGGCGCTGGACGCGAAAAAGAACATTCTCTTTGAAGGCGCTCAGGGGGCCTTGCTGGATCTGGATCACGGCACGTTCCCGTATGTGACCAGTTCCAACGCCAGCACATTGGGGCTTGGCCCCGGCTGCGGCGTCTCGGCCACGGCGGTCGATGTGTTTCTCGGTGTGGTCAAGGCTTATACGACGCGGGTCGGTGCCGGTCCGTTCCCTACCGAACAGGACAACGAAATCGGCCAATGGATTCGCGATCGCGGCCATGAGTATGGGACCACCACCGGCCGGCCCCGTCGGTGCGGCTGGTTCGACGCGGTAGCGGTTCGCTTTACCGCACGGCTTGGCGGTATCCATCAAATCGCGATGATGCATTTGGATACGCTGGCGGGGCTAAAAGAACTGAAGATTTGCCGGACCTATCGTATCGACGGCAAAGAGACGACCTTTTTCCCCGGCGATGCCGGCCGGCTGAGCCGTGCCGAATGTGTGTATGAGACTGTTGCCGGCTGGTCGGAAGACCTCACGCGGATTGAGCGATATGCCGATTTGCCCGATGCGGTCAAGACGTATGTCGCAATGGTGGAGCGGCTGGTCGGCGTACCGGTTACCCTGCTCGGTGTCGGCCCTAAACGCACACAAATTATTTACAGGGATTAACTTGTGAGTGAAACACAATTTGAGAAAAAACGTCAGATAACCGCACGGCGGCTGGGGATTTCGCCGAACGCGATCCCCCGTCATATCGCAATTATCCTGGACGGAAATGGTCGGTGGGCCCTGCAGCGGGGGCTGCCGCGAATCAGCGGCCACGAACAGGGCGGCAAGGCCGTTCAAATTATTGCCCAGCACTGTGTGGATATCGGCATTGAGTATCTGACATTGTATTCGTTCAGCATGCAGAACTGGAAGCGGCCGGAAGAAGAGGTCAACTTTCTGATGCATTTGATTGCGGCGTATCTGGAAGGCATTCGCCCGAACCTGATGCGCGATAACGTGCGGCTGCTGCATTTGGGACGCCGCGAGCGCCTGCCGCAGATGCTGCTGGATGCACTGGATGAAACGATGGAGATTACCGGCGTCAATGACGGGATGATTTTGGGGCTTGCCTTGAATTATGGCGCGCGAGAGGAGATTACCGACGCCGTGCGGGCCATTGCCGAGAAATGCTGCAAGGGAACGCTTAGCCCGGAACAGATTGACGAAAGCTGCGTGAGCAATCATCTGAACACCGCCGGCTGGAAAGATCCCGATTTGGTCGTGCGGACATCGGGCGAGATGCGTTTGAGCAATTTTCTGCTGTGGCAAATCTCTTACGCCGAGTTTTATGTTACCGATACACTATGGCCGGATTTTTCGCCGGAGGAACTGGAAAAAGCCATTGTGGCCTACGCTGGTCGTGATCGGCGTTTCGGTAACATCAAGGCCGCAAGGCCGCAATAAGGAGTCAGATGGGTCTATTCGCAGATCGGTTTGTCTATTATGCTATGAAAGGGCGAAATAAAATGGCCGGAGGTGGAGCAAAGCAAAACTGTCGGATAGGGGGTCATAAGCGTAAAGCCATGACGGGGCGATAGAACCCTCGCAGTCTTTCGCCTCTTGGGGCTTGAAATGTTAAATACGACCTTTCCGGAGGCTTATGTCTCCGACTGCGTAACTTAACGTCTCTTCGGGAGTATCGAAAAAGTTGAATTTGGAAGGCCCATGCTTAAACATCGCATTCTGTTCGGAACCTTGATGAGCATTTTTTTTGCCGGGCTGATGCTGTTGGATGGTTGGCTCGACGGCTCGGTGAGCGGTGCGATTGCCGATAAGCCCGTTCAGGCGACATTATTTGTGCTCTTGGCGGCTGGGCTGATGGGGCCGGCGCACTTGGAATTGGGCAATTTGGTCAAACAGACCGGCGTGCGGGTGATTTACGTCGCCACCATACCGATTTCTATCCTGTTGGCGACGATGCCATACTGGACACAATGGGTCTTCAAGATGTATTCTTCCCAGATTTTCATTCTGGCGATTCCGTTTTCGCTGCTCACGTTGTTTTTGATTCAGGCTATCCAATATGGAACTGTGGACACGGTGCGCACCGTGTCGGCCTCATTTTTTTCAATTATTTATCTGGGCGTTTTTTGTATGTTTCTTGTCTGGATTCGTGTGTATTGGGGGGTCTGGACATTGCTGTTTTTTGTGTTCACCATAAAATCCTCTGATATCGGAGCTTACACGTTTGGCCGCTGGCTGGGTACCCATCCGCTTTGCCCGGCCATCAGCCCGGGTAAGACGTGGGAGGGCCTTGTCGGCGCCGCGGCGGTTGCGGCGGCGGTATCCTTTGGATTTTCCTCTTTTTGTGATATAATGACAGGTTTGCAGGCCGTGATTTTCGGCGCGGTATTCGGCGTGCTGGGGCAATTGGGCGACTTGATTGAGTCGATGATAAAACGCGACGCCGAGGCCAAGGATTCGTCCAGCTGTATTCCCGGTTTCGGGGGCCTGCTGGATGTAATGGATTCGCCGCTGGCCACTGCCCCGCTGGCCTTTGCGGTCTTTATGTGGGTTTTGTAAGTGGTCTCGATGCAACAGGAACCGTATTTGGAATTAAAGATACAACTTGATTCGGCCGCTCAGCGGCTGGAACTGTTCGGCCAGGCCGATGCGCATCTGCGGCTGATTCGAGAGACGCTCAACATTCAAATCGGCGCGCGAAACGGTACGGTCATTTTGCAAGGGGGCACGACCGCGGTGCGGATGGCCGCCGATGTGATTGATCGGATGCAGAAGCGTCTGAACGAATGCGGCGCATTGAGCGAATCGGATGTCCGCGAGTTGCTGAGCCAGTCCGAAAGTCAGATTGTGCCGACCCCGTCCAATGTCATTGAGGTCTATTCCCGCAAGGGAGTGATTGAGCCGTTTACAGCCGGGCAGCTTGGCTATATCGAAACAATGCTCGCCAACGATCTGACATTTTGTATTGGGCCAGCCGGAACAGGGAAGACCTATCTGGCAGTGGCAGTGGCGGTTTCGATGTTGCGAAAAAAACAAATTCGCAAGATTGTTCTGGCTCGCCCGGCGGTCGAGGCGGGCGAACGGCTCGGCTTTTTGCCAGGCGACTTGCAGGCCAAGGTCAATCCCTATTTGAGGCCGCTGTTTGACAGCCTGGAAGATATGATGGAATTTGGCCAGATGCGCAAATTTATCGAAATGGATATCATCGAAATTATTCCATTGGCGTTTATGCGCGGCCGAACACTTAATGAAGCGGTTATCCTTTGCGACGAGGCGCAGAATACTTCTGCTTCCCAGATGCTGATGTTTCTGACGCGCCTTGGACGCGGCTCCAAGATGATTGTTACCGGCGACATTACCCAGGTTGATTTGGCGGATGGTCAAATCAGCGGGCTGGTGGATGCCATTCGAACGCTCAGCGGCATCGAAGGGATCGGCGTTGTGGAACTTGAAAAAGCCGACATTGTTCGCCATAAACTTGTCCACAAAATCGTCCAGGCCTACGACGACAAAAAGCAGAGAAAAATGTCGCAGCGTGAGGATTGATTGGTGGGAATGACCAAGAAAAAAATCAGCGCGCGCCGTCAGCGTGTCCGAGAGACAATCGCTTCGGAGCGATTCAGTCGCTTCAGCGGGATCATCAACAGTCCGCTTCCGGTGGGAGTGTTGATTCTGGTGTGTTTTATCGCTGCGACGCTGACGATCCTTGGGCTGGATACCGGCCATGAAGAATTTTATATGCGGGGGTTTCGGGTCTTTTTGCCATGGCCGCAAATTGTCTCATTGGGGGTGATTGTCAGCCTCATCGCGATCGGTGCGGCAATGTACATTTACGCCTACCAGCCGCGGATCATTGCTCGTCCGATTCGTGCCGTGGCGTTGGCGACGCTGTTTTGGTTGCTGTTGACCGCGACGCGTTTTTTGTCGCTCTCGGAACGGTGGATGTATCTGGCGACCGGCACAGCGGTGGCCTGTGCGATTGTGCTGACGATTGCCTATGATCAGCGGTTTGCCATCGGAATGACGATGTTCTATGCGATTTTGGCCTGCTTTGCCGTGGGGAAAATCGCGACGGTAGAGTTGTTTTTGACCATGATGGTCGGGATTATGGTCTGTTGTTTCAATCTGCGTGAAATTCGTACCCGCAAAAAACTCATCGAAGTGTCCCTCTTTGCCACTATTGCGGTGTTTGTCACTGCCTTGGCACTGGGTGTGATCCAGACTCTGCCGTTCAGGCAAACGCTGTTTCAGTCGGGTCTGGCCGGCGGGGCGACATTTGGAGTGGGGGTTGTTTTGCAGGCGTTTTTGCCCATTATCGAGTCGGCCTTCGGCATCGCCACGAGCATGACGCTGCTGGATTACAGCGACGCCAACCAGCCGTTGCTTCGCAAGTTGGCGCTGGATGCCCCGGGGACGTTCAGCCATAGCCTTTTGATTGGTTCGATTGCCGAAAGCGCTGCCGAGGCCATCGGTGCTAACGGCCTGCTGTGTCGGGTGGGGGCGTATTATCACGACATCGGCAAAATTAACAAACCCACCTATTTCGTGGAAAACCAGATGGGGCTGGCCAGTCGTCATGAACAGCTTTCGCCGGCGATGAGTCAGTTGGTGATCGTCGGCCATGTTAAGGACGGCATCGAGATTGCCAAGGAATTCGGCTTGCCGGCGGTGCTGCGTCAGTTTATCGAGACCCATCACGGCACGACGCTGATGGAATATTTTTACAACGAGGCCCGCAAAAAACAGGACGAACGCCAGACGCCGGTCAGCGAGTCGGAATTTCGTTATCCCGGCCCCAAGCCGCGTTCTAAGGAAGCAGCCATTGTGATGCTGGCCGACGCGGCCGAAAGCGCCGCGCGGACCCTGACAGAGGCTACGCCGACCAAGATCGAAGCAATGGTGCATCATATTGCGATGAAACGCTTGCAGGACGGTCAATTTGATGAGTGCGAACTGACCCTTCGCGAGCTGAGCCGTATTGAGGCCGGTCTGTCCAAATCGCTGGCGGCGCACCATCACGGCCGCATCGCTTATCCCAAACTCAACGAACCGCCGGCGCCAAAAAACGGACACGAATCAAACTCGGCCAAACCCGCAGAGCAGGTGAATCGATAATGACCCAGACGCTGTGGAATATCCAATTGGATGTACACGTTGACCCCTTGCCGGCTGCTGTTGACACGCTGCAAAAGGCGGCCGAGGCGGCCTTAGCTTACACGCAGTGCGGCCCAGCGACGGTTACGATCACAATCGTCGGTGATGCGCAAATGCAGCAGTACAATCAGCGATTTCTCAGGCATGACTCGACAACCGATGTGATCAGTTTTGATTTGACCGATGAATTTGAGCCGATGCGCGTCTTTGATATAATCGTAAACGCCGAGTTGGCCGCCCGCCGATCCCGACAGCGAGGCCACCGTCCGGAGGCGGAGCTGGCGCTGTATATAATTCACGGCCTGCTGCACAATCTTGGTTTTGACGATGCCGAAGCACAGGACTTTATGCGGATGCATCAGACCGAAGAGGTGATTCTTGAGTCGTTGGGGTTCGGCGGTATTTACTTTGGTAAAAAACGCCCGACCGAAGAGACGCTCTGAGTTTTGACCTTGATTTTCGAAAAGACGTGCAGCCTCTTGCAAGGGAATAATAAAACCCAGGCGATGCAGGTTTTGGCAGGTGGCAGGGTGGAACCTTGCCGATAAAAGGCATGCTGTGACGAAAGACAATAGAGAACGATTTATTTAGATTTGGGTTTAATTGAAAGGAACTGATTTCGTGGACGATGTGGGTTGGTCGCTTGTCCTGATGTGTGGATGTATTGCTGTTTCGTTGTTTTTTTCGCTGCATCGGCAGACGCTGATTTCGTTTTCGCGGCTGAAATTGCAGGATGCGTTTCGCAAGGCCGGCTGCGAAG